>JANNGJ010000017.1:0-6980 GCA_031403815.1 Burkholderiales bacterium
CTGATCGGTCGCCAGGGTAGCGTGCTCGACGCCCTCCAATATCTAGTGCGGCTCACCGTCGCGCACGGCGTGGTTGTCGATGTCGCGCACTTCCATCGGGTCCTGCTTGTCGCTGCGGTACCTGTTGACACCCACGATCACATCGCGCCCGGCGTCGATGCGGGCCTGCTTCTCGGCCGCACTGGCCTCGATCTTCAGCTTGGCCCAGCCGCTGTCGACAGCCTTCGTCATCCCCCCCAGTGCATCGACTTCTTCGATGATGGTCCATGCTGCGTCGGCCATGTCCTGCGTCAACTTCTCCATCATGAAGCTGCCGGCCCATGGATCGACCACGTGGGTGATGTGCGTCTCTTCCTGCAAGATGAGCTGCGTGTTGCGCGCGATGCGAGCGCTGAACTCCGTCGGCAGGGCAATCGCCTCGTCGAAAGAATTTGTGTGCAGCGACTGCGTGCCGCCGAACACCGCCGCCATCGCCTCGACTGTCGTGCGCACGATGTTGTTGTAGGGGTCCTGCTCTGTCAGGCTCCAGCCGCTGGTCTGGCAATGCGTACGCAGCATCAGGCTCTTCGGGCTCTGGGCGCCGAAGCCTTGCATGATCCGGCACCACAAGAGGCGCGCCGCGCGCATCTTGGCAATCTCGAGATAGAAGTTCATCCCGATGGCCCAGAAGAAGGACAGGCGCGGCGCGAAGTCATCGACGCTCAAGCCCTTGTCGATGGCGGTCTTCACATACTGCTTGCCGTCGGCCAGCGTGAACGCCAGTTCGAGCGCCTGGTTGGCACCAGCCTCCTGCATGTGATAGCCCGAGATCGAGATCGAGTTGAACTTCGGCATCTTCTCGGCCGTGTACGCAATGATGTCCGCCACCACCCGCATGCTCGGCTCCGGCGGGTAGATGTAGGTGTTGCGGACCATGAACTCCTTGAGGATGTCGTTCTGGATCGTCCCGCTCAACAGGTCCTGCGCCACGCCCTGCTCTTCGGCCGCGACGATGTAGCCGGCCAGCACCGGCAGCACCGCGCCGTTCATTGTCATGCTCACACTGACCTTGTCGAGCGGGATGCCGTCGAAGAGGATCTTCATGTCTTCGACGGAGTCGATCGCCACCCCCGCCTTGCCCACATCGCCGGTCACACGCGGGTGGTCGCTGTCGTAACCGCGGTGCGTGGCCAGGTCGAAAGCCACGCTCACGCCCTGCCCGCCGCCTTCGAGCGCCTGGCGATAGAAGGCGTTGCTCGCCTCGGCGGTGGAGAAACCGGCGTACTGGCGGATCGTCCACGGCCGCACCGCGTACATCGTGGCCTGCGGGCCGCGCAGGTAGGGCGCAAAGCCGGGCAACGTGTCGATGTTGGGCAAGCCTTTGAGGTCCGCCGCGGTGTACAGCGGCTTGATCACCAGGCCCTCGGGCGTGGTCCAGCTCAGCGCCGCCACATCGCCGCCAGGCGCCGATTTGGCCGCGGCGCGCTGCCAGTCCTTCAGGGTCGGGATGGGATCACTCATGCAAGTCTCCGCCGTGGCTGAGCCACCCTGGGCTCGCCCACGGGTTTGGGGGGCCCAGGCTTGCATTATCCATAATTATGAATTCAAATCAAGACCATGAGCCCCGCCCTCGTCAACGCCAAGGCTGCCGCGCCGCTCGGCCACCGGGCCCTGTACGTGGACGTGGCAGAGCGCCTGCGCACGCAGATCTTCGAGCGCAGCTTAGAGCCCGGCGCATGGATCGACGAGCAGAAGCTCACCCTTGAGTTCGGCATCAGCCGCACCCCCCTGCGTGAAGCCCTCAAAGTGCTCGCTACCGAGGGCTTGGTGACGATGAAACCGCGCCGCGGCGCCTATGTCACCGAGGTTTCACGCGAGGACGTGACGCAGGTCTATCGCTTGCTGGCGGTGCTGGAGTCCGATGCCGTGGCCGACGTGGCGCGCCACGCCAGCGAGGAGCAACTCGCGCAGTTGCAAGCGCTGCACGACCAGCTCGAGCGCCAGGTGCGCCAGCGTGACACCTTCTTCGCCACCAACGAGCAATTCCACATGGCCCTGCTCGACATCGCCGGCAACCGCTGGCGCACCCAGATCGTGGCCGACCTGCGCAAGGTGATGAAGTTGAATCGGCACCACTCGCTGTTCAAGCAGGGGCGCTTGGCCGATTCACTCGGCGAGCACCGGCTGCTGATGGAGGCGATCAAACGGCGCAATGCAGCGCGGGCGACGGCGCTGATGCGCGCGCATTTTGCGAGTGGCTTGGAGGCGGCGGCTTGACATGCACCGCAAAGGGACGCGCATCCGAGGGCTCATGGCCAGAATCGTTCGGGCTGAGCTTGTCAAAGCAAGGGCTGCGACAAGCTCAGCCCAAACGGGACTCCAGCGTCCTCATGCCGCAACAAACCGCAGGCGCGTGATCTCCGAGGGCGCTCCGAGCCGCAGCGGCGGCCCCCAATAGCCCGTGCCTCGGCTGGTATAGACCCACATCGCGCCGAGCCGGTGCAGGCCGGCGACATAGGGCTGCTGCAGCTTCACGAGCAGGTTGCCGGGCCAGTACTGGCCACCGTGGGTGTGGCCGGAGATCTGGATGTCAAAGCCCGCCTCCGCGGCGCCGGGCGCACTGCGCGGCTGGTGCGCCAGCAGCACGCGCAAGGCGGCGCCGCTCGGTGCGCCCTTGATCGCGTCGCGCGGATCACTGTGGTGGCTGGCATCGAAGTGGCGTGCGCTGAAGTCGGTAACGCCAGCCATCACCAATTGCGCACCGCCATGTTCGAGCACCACGTGTTGATCGATCAGCACGGTGAGTCCAAGCTGGCGCAGGTGTGCGGTCCACTCCGCAGCGCCGCTGTAGTACTCGTGGTTGCCGGTGACGAAGAAGCTGCCGTGGCGCGAGCGCAGGTCAGCCAGCGCCGCCACGTCGGGCGCCAGGTCCTGCACGCGGCCATCGACCAAGTCGCCGGTGATGGCCACCGCGTCGGCCTTCAATGCATTGACACGCTCGACGACGGCGCGCACAAAGGGCGCCTTGACGGTGGGGCCGACATGCACGTCGGTGATCTGCACGATCGTGAAGCCGTGCAGGGCGGCCGGCAGGTTGACTATCGGCACCTCAACGTCGCGCACACGCGGCGTGCGCCGCGCGCCGACGAAGCCGAACAGCGCGGCAGCCAGTGCCAGCAAGGGCACAGCCATCGCGCTGGATGCAGACAGCGCGGCTAAATCGAAGGGCAGGGTCGCGAGCAAAAGCGCGTCGCGCAGCAAGGTCAGCACCAGCAGCATCGAGAACAGGCCCAGGGCGAGCATGCCGGCCCAGCTCCAGCGGTCGGCCACCCTGCGCTCGCGCGCGCGGCGGCCGAAGAAGGCCAGGGGAATCAGTACAGCGGAGGCGGCCAGCAACAGCGCGAAGAGAGCACCCGTGAGGGGGCCGGGTAACTGCGGGGCGATGCGCCAGCCGATGTACAGGTGCAGCAGGAGCAGCAGGCCGATGGCGTTCATCGGGCCTACATGGCGCCATGCGGGCCGGGTTCAAGGGTCTTGGGTCTTGGGTCTGTCGACGCGCTGCACGGGCGCTTCGACAGGCTCAGCGCGAACGGAACTTGGGCAGAACTCGAATCCCGTATCAGAGCCGCTCAAACACCGCCGCAATCCCCTGCCCGCCGCCAATGCACATCGTCACCAGCGCGTACTTGCCCCCAGTGCGGTGCAACTCATACACCGCCTTGGTGGCCAGGAAGGCACCCGAGCAGCCGATCGGGTGGCCCAGGGCAATCGCGCCGCCGTTCGGGTTGGTCTTGGCCATGTCCAGCTCCAGCCCGCGCGCGACGGCGATGGCCTGGGCCGCGAAAGCTTCATTGCTCTCGATCACGTCCATCTGGTCCAGCGTCAGGCCGGCCTTCTTCAGCGCCAGCTTGGAGGCCGGAATCGGGCCCTCACCCATGATCTCGTTGGGCACGCCGGCCACCGCATAAGACACCAGCCGCGCCATCGCCTTGTGGCCGCCGGCCGCAGCCACGGCCGCGTCGGCGAGCACGAAGAAGGCCGCGCCGTCGTTGATGCCCGAGGCATTGCCGGCCGTCACGGAGCCGCCGTCCTTCTTGAACGCCGGCTTCATCTTCGCCAGCGTCTCCATCGTGGTGTTGGCCTTGACATGCTCGTCGGTGTCGAAGACGACTTCACCCTTGCGCGTCTGCTTGACGATGGCCACGATCTGGCTCTTGAAACGCCCTTCGGCGATGGCCACTGCTGCACGCCGGTGCGACTCCACCGCCAGCGCGTCTTGCTGCTCGCGCGTGATGCCCCACTTGGTGCACAGGTTCTCGGCTGTGATGCCCATGTGGCCGACGCCGAAGGGGTCGGTCAGGGTGGCGACCATGGTGTCGATCAGCTTGGTGTCCCCCATGCGTGCGCCGCTGCGCATTGCGGTCGAAAGGTAGCCGCCGCGGCTCATCACTTCCACGCCGCCGCCGATGCCGTAGTCGCAATCGCCGAGCAGGATGTTCTGCGCCGTTGTCACGATGCCCTGCAGGCCCGACGAGCAAAGGCGGTTGACCGACATCGCCACCGAGTCCATCGGCAAGCCGGCCTGGATCGACGCCACGCGCGCCACATAGGCAAAGCGGGCTTCGGTCGGGATGGTGTTGCCCACCGTCACGTAGTTGATCGCCTTCGGGTCGACGCCCGAGCGCTTGATGGCTTCCTTCATCACGGTGCCGGCCAGCTCGGCCGGCTCGATGTCGGCCAACGAGCCCGCAAAGGTGCCAATCGCCGAACGGGCGATACCCAAAACCACTACATCACGCTTGCTCATGTTTCGTCTCCTGAAAGTTCGCCGTCTGGCAACACGTTGAAATTGGACCCGACTGCAGGACCGCCTACCTTACGTCAAATCAATGCACTTCGAGCCGGGGGCCACCCGGGCGCAGCGCCTGGATCTCGCCGATCTCGGCCGCCGCCGCAAAACCGTGGCGCTCAAACACTGCCATCACCTCGGCCACTGCCGCAGGGGCACACGACACCAGCAGCCCACCGCTGGTCTGCGGGTCGGTCAGCAAGGCCTTGTCTTCGGCCGCGAAATTCGCGGGCAGCGAAATCTCTGCGCCGTAGCCGGCCCAGTTGCGGCCAGAGGCGCCAGTGACGCAGCCGGCCGCGGCCAGTGCGCGCACCCCCGGCAACAGCGGCAGCTTGGCCCAGTCGATCACCACCGTGGCGCCGGCGCCGCGCGCCACCTCCAGCGCATGCCCAGCCAGGCCGAAGCCGGTCACATCGGTCAGCGCGTGCACGCCGGGCAAAGCCGCCAGGTCGGGCCCTGGGGTGTTGAGCTGGGTCGTGCTGGCGATCATCTGGGCGTAGCCCGCGGCCCCGAGGCGCTCCTTCTTCAGCGCCGCCGACATCACCCCCACGCCCAGCGGCTTGCCCAGCACCAGGCGGTCACCCACCTGCGCATCGGCATTGCGCTTGACACGCTGTGGGTGAACCAGACCCAGGGCCACCAGGCCGTAGATGGCCTCAACCGAGTCGATGGTGTGGCCACCCGCAATCGGGATGCCGGCCTCGCGGCAAACCGCATTGCCGCCTTCGAGAATGCGGCTGATGGTGGCCACCGACAACACATTGATCGGCATGCCCACCAGTGCCAGCGCCATGATCGGCCGCCCGCCCATCGCGTACACGTCGCTGAGCGCGTTGGTGGCGGCGATGCGGCCAAAGTCGAACGGATCGTCGACGATGGGCATGAAGAAGTCGGTTGTTGCGACCAGGGCCTGTTCGTCGTTGAGCTGATACACCGCGGCGTCGTCAGCGGTCGCTATGCCGACCAACAACTGCGGCGGCACCGGCATGCCGCCCGTGCCGCGCAAAATCTCGCTGAGCACCCCGGGCGCAATCTTGCAACCGCAGCCGCCGCCGTGCGAAAGCGTGGTCAAGCGTGGCTCGGGGGGCTTCTCGGGCACGTTCATGCCCCAGATTCTCCGCGATCCCGCAACGTTGCCGGGGCAGACCACCCCCTGCGCTATCCTCGTTCGCGTTGCGCAGCGTGCGCTGCACGGCAACTTCCGGAGACCGCAGCACCATGAGCGCCAGGCCCCACCCCCAAAGCGACGAGCCGATCAACGGCCACAGCCTGCCCCTGCTCTACAACCTGGTCTATTGCAGCCGCGCTGCGCAGGGGGTGGCGCACACCGACGTGGCGCGCATCATCGCAACCTCGCGGCGGCGCAATCCGGCCCGCGGCATCACAGGCTTGCTGGTCTTCGGCAGCGGCGTCTTCTTTCAGTGGCTTGAGGGCCCGCGCGACAACGTGCAGGAACTCCTGGCCACCCTCAAGACCGACCCGCGCCATGACCAGGTCGTGACCCTGAGCGAGAGCGAGGAAGTGCGCGAGCGTCTGTTCCCTGAGTGGGACATGGAGCTCGTGACGCCGGACGACATCCGCGAAGTGCTGCTCGATGCGCTGGGCTCGGCCGCCGACGAGTCCAATGCCGCCACGCTGCGTCAATTGCTGGCGCAACTCGACGACGGCCCGTTGAGTCGTCTCGATCCGGCCTGACATCCAGCCCGGCGCCAGGCCGGGGCCGTCGCGTTACGCGCTGCCGACCGCGAAGACGTCGACCGCTACCGTCTTGCCCTTGAAAACCACGGGCCCCAAGGCCTGCGTGGCCACCGTGGTGCCAAGCGCCGCCTGCGTCGGCCCGTCCACAAGGATCGACCGCCCGGCCGCCTTGGTGTGCGCCTCCAGCCGCGCCGCCAGGTTCACCGTGTCGCCGACGCAGGTGTAGGTGGCGCGCTGCTCGGTGCCGGTGTAGCCGGCGATCACCGAGCCCGAGGCGATGCCAACGCCGATCTGGATCGGCGTCTTGCCCTGGCGGTCGGGCTCGAGGTTGAACAGCGCCACCATCTCCAGCATCTCCTCGGCCGCGCGCACCGCGCTGCCGCAGGGGTCGGCCAGCGCCAGCGGCGCACCGAAGATGGCCATCAGGCCGTCGCCGATCATCTGGTTGACGACA
>JANNGJ010000018.1:0-6059 GCA_031403815.1 Burkholderiales bacterium
CGAGAGCGGCGATGGTGGGAGAACTGGGAGAGGGCATGGGCAGAGACGAAAGTCGTTCAAGGCAGTACGCACATGCTATCCATGCGCAGCTTCGATAGGAACTGCGGTAGATTGCAGTGAACATATACATCTGCGCATGGATGCTCTCGACTGGAACCAGCTAAAGGCATTTCTGGAAACCGCCGAAACCGGCTCGCTGTCGGCGGCCGCCCGCAAGCTGGGTCTGACTCAGCCCACGCTGAGCCGCCAGGTGGCGGCCATCGAGCAGCGCATGGGCGTGACCCTGTTCGAACGCGTGGGCAAAGCCATGGCGCTCACACCCACCGGGCTGGACCTGCTGGAGCATGCACGCGCCATGGGCGCAGCCGCCGAGGCCCTGCGGCTGGCGGCCACCGGCCGCTCGCAGGCCGTGGGGGGCGTGGTCTCGGTCTCGGCCACCGACGCGGTGGCTGCCCGCCTGCTGCCCCCGCTGGTGCGGCAACTGCGCGAGAAGGAACCGGGCATAACCATCGAGGTGATCTCCTCCAATGCGCTCAGCGACCTGCTCCGTCGCGAGGCGGACATCGCCATCCGCCATGTCAAGCCCGAGCAGCCGGATCTGATCGCCCGGTTCATCCGGGAGGCGGCAGCCAACTTCTACGCGTCCGAAGACTGGGTGGGTGTCCACGGCCATCCGCGCCAAGCCGAAGAAGCGGCCGATCTGCCCTTCGTCGGCTCCGATCGCTCAGGCCAGTTCCTGGCCTACCTGCGCCAGCATGGCCTGCCACTCAGCGAGGCGAACTTCAGCTGCTACGCCGAACACTCGATGGCCCACTGGGCCCTGGTGCGCCAGGGCATGGGCATCGGCGCCATGATGGAAGAGATTGCCCGCGACACCCCGGGCGTCCTCCGAGTGCTCGACGACGTGCCGCCCGTGCGCTTCCCGATCTGGCTGGTCACCCACCGTGAACTGCGCACCTCGCGGCGGATCCGTGTGGTGTTCGAGGCGCTGGCGCAGGGGTTGGCTTCGGGCAACTGAGCCAAGCAGCAGTTTGCGCTGGGGTGTGGCAGCGCCCGCTGATTCCGACCAGGACACCCTGTGAGCCGACGGCGGCGGCCCAGAGCCACGCCGGTAGGGATTGACCACCCAGGGGACTGCACGCACCCTGCGCGTGCAATCACTCTGGGAGCACACCGCATGGACATCACCGTCTATTTCGCCACCAACCGCGCCCACGAAGGCCCAGAGCGTTTCAAGCCCACCCGCTATGGCTCGCGCTTCTCCAGCGACGGCATGGAGAACCTGCGCTTTGGTCAGGTCACCTTCAGCGCCGATGTCGCGCAGGTGAACGCGCTGCTGGCCAAAGACAGGCCGAACAGCGGGCCGGGTGACGGCGAGGCCTTGCAGGACTACTTCGCCCGCTGCGCCGGCAGCAGCCAGCGCATCGAGGCCTACCCCGAATCGATTCCCAACCCGGGTCTGAACGAGGTCGGGCAGAAGAAGGTGCTGCTTGGCTCCAAGGCCATGTTCGCCGATTTGCAGGCCGACATGCAGCAGGGCCGCGACATGCTGGTGCTGATCCATGGCTACAACGTGAGCTGGGAAGAGGCCGTGGGCACGGCGGCTGCGCTGGAGGCGATGCTGAACCGCCCGGACACGGCGCCGGCCAGTGCGGGGGTGCGTGCGGCCGATGGCGCGCCGGCCCCCGACCCGGCGGTGCGCGTGGTGCTCTTCACCTGGCCCTCGAACGGCCAGGCCCTGCCCTTCGTCAGCTACAAGAGTGACCGCGGCGACGCGACGGCCTCGGCCGGCGCGGTGGGACGCGGCCTGCTCAAGGTGCGCGACTTTCTGCAAGAGCTGGGGCGCGAGGTGCGCAGCGGCAACCGCGAGGTCGCGCGCCTGCGCAAGCGGCTTGAGGCCGAAGGCGTGCGCCCGAGCGAGGTCGACCGCGCCGTGGCCCAGCTTGAAGCCACCGAAGTCTGCGGCCGCAACATTCACCTGCTGGCGCACTCCATGGGCAACTTCGTGCTCCAGCATGCGCTCAATCGCCTGTTCGAGTTCAGCCCCGGCACCAGCCTGCCGCGCCTGTTCGACCGCGTCTTCCTGTGCGCCGCCGATGTCGATGACAACGTGCTCGAGCCCGGCCAACCGATGGAGCAGGTGCACCAGGTGGCCAACCTGGTGGCGATCTATCACAACCCGCACGACAACGCGCTGCGCGTGTCGGACTACACCAAGGCCAACCCCGAACGCCTGGGCCAGCGTGGCGCCGCGCGGCCGCAGGCCCTGCACCACAAGATGATGCAGGTGGATTGCAGTGGCCTGGTGGCCGGCCTCACCCAGCACAGCTACTACACCAACGGCCGCATCGCGCGCGACATCCGGCTGGCCCTGCAAGGCCTGCCGCCCGAGGGCCCGTCGCGCAGCCTGGTGCGGCTGGCAGGCGCGCCCAACATCTGGCGCCTGTGAGCGGCGGGCGCTATCCTGCGCCGATGGTCAGCTTGCGCGCCTCCCGCCGCCTCACCACCTCGCGCCTTGCGCTGTCGAGCCTGGTGCTGGGCCTGCTCGCCGCGCAGCCGGCGCAGGCCGAGGCCACGGCGGTGTCGGGCAGCGGCTTCACCAGCAGCTTCCGCAGCGAGATCAAGGTCGCGCCGGCGCAGGCCTGGCCTGCCGTGGTGCAACTGCCGCGCTGGTGGAACCCGGCGCACACCTACTCGGGCCAGGGCCCCAACCTGAGCCTGGATGCACAAGCCGGCGGCTGCATGTGCGAGCGCTGGCGCGATGCCGCGGGTGCCAGCCACTCGGTGCAACACGCCCAGGTGGTGCTGGCGCAGGAGGGCCGCGTGCTGCGCCTGAACGGCGCGTTCGGGCCACTGCAAGACCTGGCCGTGGTGGGTGTGCTGACCATCGTCACCACCACCGGCACGCCGACAGGCACCGGCGCGGACGCCGGCAGGCATTTCCTGCGCATGACCTACCGCGTGGCAGGCGGCACCGAGGCCGGCCTGGACAAGTTTGCGCCGGCGGTCGATGGCGTGATCGGCGAGCAGTTCAAGCGCCTGAAGGCCTTGATCGAGACCGGCAGCGCCGACTGAGTGCGGCGCTCGGGCGCCATCAGGGGCTCGTCCCCTGCATGCGCCGCGCCTGCTCGAGCAACCATTGCACCAGCGCCTGCACCGCGGGCTTGCGCCCCGCCGCGGGCTCGACCACCACGGCATAACCGCGCGCCGAGGAGACGCTGGATTTGAACGGTGCCACCAGCGCACGGCTGCGCAGCAGCGCGTCGATCAGCGGCCGGCGGCCGAGCACCACGCCGTGGCCCGCCACCGCGGCGGTGACCGCAGCGTCGTACTGGGTGAAGGTCAGGATGGCCGCGGGCTCCAGGCCGCCCACGCCAGCGGCCTGCAGCCAGGTCTGCCACTCCAGCGGCATGCCGCTGCCGGCGGGGGCCTGCATTTGCAGCAGGGTGTGAGCGTGCAGATCGGCTGCGCTCTTGAGCCGCGGGCGGCCGCGCGCCAGCAGGGCGGGTGCGCAGACCGGCTGGATCGATTCGGGGAACAGCGCCAGGCCGGCGGGGCTGCCGACCGGCAGGTAGCGGATGGCCAGGTCGAAGCCATCGGCTGCCAGCGCGCGCGCATCCAGGGTCGCGTCGATGCGCACATCGATGCCCGGGTGGGTGGCGATGAAGTCGCTCAGGCGCGGAATCAGCCACAGCGAAGCCAGACCGGGCGTGGTGGTCACCGCCAGCACCTCGCGCCGGTGCGGCGCACGAATCGCGTCGACCGCCTCGCGGATGCCGCCCAGCGCGCTGGCCATGGCCATGGCCAGGCGGCGACCGTCGTCGGTCAACTCCAGGCGGCGGTGCCCGCGGCGAAACAGCGGCACGCCAAGCTCCGCTTCAAGCGCGGCCACCTGGCGGCTGACGGCCGATTGCGTGAGGAAGCGTTCGGCGCCGGCCTTGGTGAAGGAGAGGTGCCGTGCGGCGGCATCGAACACCGCCAGGCGGTCGAGCGAGGGCAGGCGGCGGGAGGGCGTTGGCATGCGGTCGAGGAATGCGTGAGGTTCCGAATCATCGCTTGAAAGCCAGAGCGGCAGGGAAGATCATTGCTTCGCTGTCGGCATCGCCGCGTTGCTGCCACTCATGATCCAGGAGCATGCCATGACCCTTCCCTCTCTGACCGAGCGCATCACCACCGTGCACCGCCTGCGCCGCGACCAGTTGTTCAGCCTGCGCCGGCCGCGCAACCTGTGCGTGCGCGCCGAGCGCGGCACGCTGTGGTTGACGGTGGACGGCGACCTTGCCGACATCGAACTCGCGCCCGGCGAAAGCCACCGCTTCGACGGGCCGGCCACCGTGGTCGTCGGCACGCTCGGTGGCGACGCCGTTGTCGAGATCACCACAGCGCTTGCGCCGGTCGGGCCGCTGCGCGCGTGGTTGCGGCAGGTGCTTGTCACAACAACGCGCTGGTCGATGTCTAAAGAAGCATGGCCCCCGAGTTTGCCAATGCCGTCCAAGGCCTGCGCACCGACCCTCACCTGATGCACCGCCCAGCGGCTGAAGAACTCACATCTCACTTCAAAGGAAACACCATGAACTCCCGCACCCTCGCCACCTTGATTCTTGCGGCCGCCGCCGCCAGTGCCCAGGCCCAATCGGCGCTGCCCAACCAATGGCTCGACGTGCAGATGAGCGCAGCCCGGCAAGAGGTTGTCATGGCGCGCCGCAAGGCCGCGCCCGACGCGCCAAAGGCCCCAGTGGTCGCCGCGGCACGCGTCGGCGTTGACACTTCGCTCGCCCCGACCCAGGGCGCCGCGCGCCCGGCAGCCGTTGCGGCGAGCCGTGGTGCCGCGTTGCCGCAGTAAGCGTCGCTGGCCATGAAGATCACCGATCCGGGGCCGGCGGTGCTGCAAGGCGCCACGCGCGGTGACCTGGCCGCGCTGGATGCTGTTTTGCTCACCATCCAGCCGGGCGTGTTCAACCTGGCCGTGCGCATGCTCGGCAACCGCGACGACGCGGCCGACGCGACGCAGGAGATCCTGCTCAAGGTGGTCACCCACCTGGGCGGGTTTCGGGCCGACGCGGCTTTCACCACCTGGGTCTACCAGGTGGCGCGCAATCACCTGCTGACGGCAGCCACGCGCAGCAAGGAATCCCCCGAGGTGTCGCTCGAAGGCATTGCCGAGCGCTTGCAGCAAGGCCTGGAGTTCACCGCGTCGCTCGGCGACCCCGACGGCGGTGACGTGTCGCTGACGCCGCAGGACAAGCTCGAGGCGCGGCAAGTGGCACTCGGCTGCACGCAGAACATGCTGATGGCGCTCGATCGTGAACAGCGCTTGGTCTATGTTCTCGACATCGTGTTCGGCTTGCCCTCGGCACAGGCGGCGCAGGTGTTGGCCATCAGCCCCGAGGCCTACCGGCAGCGCCTGTCGCGGGCGCGCGCGAAGCTCGAGGCCTTTGCCGGCCAGACCTGCGGCCACGTCAACCCGCAGGCCGCCTGCCGCTGCGAGAAGCAGCTGCCCGCCGTGCGCCAGGTGCGCAGCGCCATGGCAACGCCGGCGCGCGCCCTGGCCATCCACCGCGCCGAAGTGGCGCAGGCCGAACGGCAGTTCGACGGCCTGCTGCGCATCGGCGATGCGGCAGCCGTGTTCCGCGCCCACCCCGACTACCAGGCGCCGGAGGCCCTGCGCGGCGCCATCCGGGCGGTGTTGCGCAAGGAAGGCTACCTGGACAGCGAGCGCCCGCTGCACTGAGCTGCGGCACGCGGCCCGACCGCGCCTGCGCTCAGGGTTTCTTCTTCGCCCCTGCGGCCGGCGCCTTGTCCTTGGCCGCCGCCGCGTCTGGCTTGTCGTCACCGATCACACCCTTGAGGGGGCAGACGGAGAAGGCCGGGCACTTCTTGCAGCCCACGGCAATCGCAATCGGGCACAGCGTCATGGAGGCTCTCCGGGACAAAGGGGCCTGATGCTACTCGGTGGCGATGCGTGCAAGCGCATCGCGCGAAGGCAGCCCCTTTGCGTACAGTCAGCCTCCTTGCCTTTCGCTCGCCCGGAGTTGTCGCATGTCTCGATTCTTCACTTC
>JANNGJ010000019.1:0-3678 GCA_031403815.1 Burkholderiales bacterium
CGCAGCCAGTTGGCCATCTTCATGCGCGGCTTGCGCACCATCGGCCCGGCCAGCATGGCGGTGTGGATCTCGTCGCCGGTGCGGTCGAGGAAGCCGGTGTTGATGAAGGCCACACGTTGCCGCGCGGCCCCGATGCAGGCCCGCAGGTTGACGCTGGTGCGCCGCTCCTCGTCCATGATGCCGAGCTTGACGGTGTTCTCCGCCAGCCCCAGCAGCGCCTCCACGCGGCCGAAGATTTCGGCCGCGAACGCCACCTCGGCGGGCCCGTGCATCTTCGGCTTGACGATGTAGACGCTGCCGGTGTGCGTGTTGTGCAGCCCCGGCGTGCCCAGGCGCTGCAGGTCGTGCAGCGCGATGGTGGTGGTGACGACGGCGTCGAGAATGCCTTCCGGGATCTCGCTGCCATCGCCGAGCAGGATGGCCGGGTTGGTCATCAGGTGACCGACGTTGCGCACGAACAGCAGCGAGCGGCCGTGCAAGGTGACCGGCCGGCCGTCGGCGCCGGTGTAGCTGCGGTCGGGCTCGAGGCGGCGCGTGAAGGTCTTGCCGCCCTTGCCGACCTCTTCGGTCAGCGTGCCGCGCAGGATGCCCAGCCAGTTGCGGTAGGCGAGCACCTTGTCGTCGCCGTCGACGACAGCCACCGAGTCCTCGAGGTCCAGGATCGTCGTCAGGGCAGCCTCGAGCACAAGGTCGGCGACGCCCGCGGGGTCGTTCTTGCCGATCAGGTTGCCACGGTCGATGCGGATGTCCAGGTGCAGGCCGTGGTGGCGCAGCAGCACCGACGACGGCGCTGCGGCGTCGCCCTGGTGGCCGACGAAGCACGCCGGGTCGGCCAAGCCGGTAACTGTGCCCTCCTTCAGTGACACTTTGAGCCGGCCGCCGGTAACGCCGGGTTCGACAAAGTAGCCCGTGGCGTCGCGGTGCGAGCCGGTGGCCAGTGCGGCGGCCTGGTCGAGCACGCCGCGCGCGAAGTCGATCACCCTCTGGCCGCGCACCGGGTTGAAGCTGCGGCCCTTCTCGGCGCCGCCGCTCTCGGGGATCACATCGGTGCCGTACAGCGCGTCGTACAGCGAGCCAAAGCGCGCGTTCGCTGCGTTCAGGGCATAGCGTGCGTTGAGGATGGGTACCACCAGTTGGGGCCCGGCCAGCGTGGCGACCTCGTCGTCCACGTTGGCCGTGTCGCACTGCACCGGGCCGGTGGGCTGGGCGAGGTAGCCGATGCGCTGCAGGAACGCCCGGTACGCAGGCATGTCGCCGATCGGGCCGGGGTGGGCCGTGTGCCAGGCGTCCAGCTCAAGCTGCAGACGGTCGCGCTCGGCGAGCAGCGCGCGGTTCTTCGGCGCCAGGTCGTGCGCGATGGCGTCGAGGCCAGCCCAGAACACGGCCGGCTCGACGCCGGTGCCAGGCAGCACCTCCTCGTCGATGAAGCGGGCCAGGGTGTCAGCCACCTGCAGGCGGCGGCGGGGGGTGTAGGTCGTCATGGTCTGATCCGTGAAACGCGGTCAAGTGGCGGAGGCCGGGAAAAAATCGAGCACGTCGCGCAGGCTGGTGCCGGTGCGCGACGGCTGGGTGTCGAGTTGCTCGAGCGGCAGGCTGGCGCGGTTGACCCACAGCGTGGTGTAGCCGAACCAGGTGGCGCCGATCGCGTCCCAGCCGTTGCTGGAGACGAACAGGATCTCCTGCGCGCGCAGCTTCAGCGCCTGCGTTCCGAGGGCGTAGGCGGCCGGGTCGGTCTTGAAGCGCTGCACGCTGTGTACCGAGAGCAGGTGCGTCAACAGCCCGGCGATGCCGGCGCTCTTCACCGCCACCGCAAGCATGGCCGGATCGCCGTTCGAGAGGATGCCGGTGGTGACGCCGCGCCGCTGCAACTCGGCCAGCACAGCCTGGTTTTCCGGAAAGGCACTGAGGTGCCGGTACTGGTTCATCAACTGCTCTTCGGCCACGCTGTCGAGCGGCAAGGCCAGCCGAGCCGCCGTGTAGCGCAGGGCATCGCGCGTGAGATCCCAGAAGGGCTTGTAGCGGCCGGCCAAGGTCAGCAGGCGCGTGTAGTCGATCTGCTTGTCACGCCACAGTTGCGCCAGGCGCTCGCCATAGGCCGGGAACAACTGTTCGGCCAGCAGGCCGACGCTGTAAACGTCGAACAGGGTGCCGTAGGCGTCAAACAAGACGGCACGGGGCACGCTGTGTGGACTGGTGGAGATGGCCATGCTTGCAATCTATTCCGTCTACGGGTCGGCATTAAGTGCCCGAAATGGCAGGGATTGATGACTTCGGTGCAAAATCGACCGCCATGGACAAGCTCAAACAGATCGAGTCCTTCGCCTCGGTCGCAGCCAAAGGCAGCTTGACGGCCGCCGCCAATGCCGAGGGCGTGGCACCCGCGGTGATCGGTCGGCGCATCGATGCGCTCGAAGAGCGGCTCGGCGTGAAGCTTCTTGTGCGCACCACGCGGCGCATCACCCTGACCCACGAAGGCAGCGCCTTCCTCGACGATTGCCAGCGGGTGATTGCCGACTTGGCCAACGCTGAAGCCAGCGTCAGCGCAGGCGGCGTGAAAGCCAGTGGTTACTTGCGCATCACGGCACCCGCCGGTTTCGGGCGCCGTCACGTGGCGCCGATGGTGCCCAAGTTCCTGGCGCAGCATCCCGAGGTGCATGTCTCGCTGAACCTGTCGGACCGCGTGGTCGACATCGTCAACGAGGGCTTCGACTGCGCGGTGCGCGTTGGCGACCTGCCGGACTCAAGTCTGGTCAGCGTGCGTCTGGCCGACAACCGGCGCCTGTGCGTGGCCACGCCGGGCTGTCGCAAGCGTGCCGGCACGCCCAAGTCACCGGCGGAGCTGCAGCGCCACGAGTGCCTGACGCTCAGCTCCGACGCCAGCCAGACCCGTGGCTGGGCCTTCAGCATCGACGGCGCCGTGACCCACCTGCGCCCGCACGGCCGGCTCGATTGCAGCGATGGCCAGGTGCTGCACGATTGGTGCGCGCAAGGCCTGGGCATTGCCTGGCGCAGCACCTGGGAGGTCGACGATCAGATCGCAGCGGGCCGCTTGGTCAGCCTGCTCGATGACTTTGCCGCGCCGCCGAACGGCATCTTCGCGGTCTTCCCACAGCGCAAGCACTTGCCGCTTCGGGTGCGGCTGTGGATCGACTTCCTCAAGCACAGTTGGGGCGACCCGAGCTACTGGAGTGCGGCCCCAAGTCCGGCCTGAAATGAAACAAGCCCGGCGGTGCCGGGCTTGGGGTGTCGCGCAGCGACCGAAGCGAGGCTGTTCAGCCCTTCTTGCTGTCGGCCATGCACTTCTTGATGTGGCTCGACTTCGCCGCACCGGCGAGTTTCTTGTCGGCGGCTGACTTCTCGCAGGCCGGGCTGGCGACAACGGCAGCGGGTTTGGCGGCGGCGACCGGCTTGGCCGAGAGGCACTCCTTCATGAAGGCCTTGCGCGCGTCGCCTTCCATCTTTTTCTCACCGGCATCCTTGTTGCAGGTGGCCATCTTGCCTTGCTGTGCGGTGGGCTTCTTGTCGGCCATCGGCGCCGCGGCCGCATGACTGGCTGCGAAAACCGGGCTGGCCAGGGTGGCGAGCGCCAGGGCGAAAGCACTGATCAACAGTTTCATGGGATCTCCTTGGATTCTCGTCGTCGGGCACGATTGCCGCGCCGGATTGAAACAGACCCTG
>JANNGJ010000020.1:0-7151 GCA_031403815.1 Burkholderiales bacterium
CACCGCCAGCAGGATGTAGCTCTCGGCCGCCTGCGAGGCCGACAGGCCGTGCTGGGCCACGCCGATGATGAAACCACCGACGATGTTGATGAACAGGATCAGCAAGCCGGCAATCGCGTCGCCGCGCACGTACTTGCTGGCACCGTCCATCGAGCCGAAGAACTCGGCTTCCTCGCCGACTTCGGTGCGGCGCTGCTTGGCCTGCTCTTCATTGATCAGTCCGGCGTTGAGGTCGGCGTCGATGGCCATCTGCTTGCCGGGCATGGCATCCAAGGTGAAGCGCGCACCGACTTCGGCGATGCGTTCGGCACCCTTGGTGATGACGAT
Organism: Burkholderiales bacterium; assembly: GCA_031403815.1. GTDB lineage: Bacteria > Pseudomonadota > Gammaproteobacteria > Burkholderiales > Burkholderiaceae_C > CADEEN01. Next base: position 328 of record JANNGJ010000020.1, read on the forward strand.
GAAGTTGATGACGACCAGGACCGCGAAGACGATCAGGCCGACCGCGAAGTTGCCGCCGATCAAGAAATGACCGAAGGACTCGATCACCTTGCCCGCAGCACCCGGGCCGGTATGTCCTTCCAGCAACACAACCCGCGTCGACGCCACGTTCAACGACAAGCGCAGCAGGGTGGTGACCAGAATCACCGCCGGGAAGGCGGCGAAATCGAGCGGGCGGATCATGTTGGCCGAGACCATCATCACCATCAGCGCCATCGCGATGTTGAAGGTGAACAGCACGTCCAGCGCAAAGGCCGGCAGCGGCAGCACCATCATGGCAAGGACCATGACGATGAAGAGCGGCGCCATCAGGTTCTTCACCAGCGCGGCGTGCGACCCCAGCAGGCCATTCAGGCGCTTCATCAGATCATTCAAGCGGCGTCTCCGGGCACCGCAGCAGCGTGGTGCGGGTCAAGTTCATCGGGCACCGGCAGGGCCGGCAGCTCAGCGGGCATGGCACCGCGGCCGCCCAGGGCGGCACGCAGCTGATAAACGTAGGCCAGCACTTGCGCCACGGCGGCGAAGAGTGCGGCCGGGACTTCACGGTCGATCTCGGCGTGCGCATACAGCGCGCGCGCCAGCGGCGGCGCTTCGAGCACCGGCACGCCGGCTTCCTTGGCGATGTCGCGGATGCGCAGCGCGATCAGGTCGGCCCCCTTGGCCACCACCCGCGGCGCGGCCATCGAGGCGTCGTCGTACTTCAGCGCGACCGCGTAGTGGGTCGGGTTCATAACCACCAGGTCGGCGCCCGGCACAGCCGCCATCATGCGGCGCTGGGCGCGCGCGCGCATCAAGGCCTTCATCTTGGACTTGATCTCGAGGTTGCCTTCGAGCTGCTTGAACTCTTCCTTGAGTTCCTGGTGGCTCATCTTCTGGCGGTCTTGGAACCACTTGCGCTGCAAGGGCACGTCCACCAGCGCAAACACTGCCAGCGCCAGCACCAGCAACCACAGGCCGCCGCGCACGGTCTGCGTGGCTTGGGCCAGGGCCGCCGGCAGCGGTACATCAAGTGTGGCGATGAAGTTCGGCAGCTGCGCGCGCAAGTACAGCGCGCCAATGCCGCCCAGCACCATAGCGAGCAAGCAGGCCTTGAGCGCCTCACCGAACTGGTGCTTGGAGAACATGCGGCCCAGGCCGGACAGCGGATTCAACTTGCTGAACTTCGGCGCCAGGGGCTTGAAGGTCCAGTTCCAGCCGCCAGAAGCCACACCCGAGGCCAAAGCCACGGCCACCATCACGGCGCCGAGCGGGGCCACCACGGCCATCATCTTCAGCCCCAGGCTGCCGAGTTGGGACACCATCACATCCGGCGCAGCCAGGCTGCGCGCATCGAAGCTCAGGCCGGCGCGCAGCAGATTTTGCAACCACCCCGACAGCTCGGGCGCCAGCGCCACCAGCAGGGCACCGACCGCGGCAATGGCGCCGAAGTGACCAAGGTCACGCGAGCGGGCAATGTCACCGTCGCCGCGCGCCTTTTCCAGCTTGCGCGGCGTGGCGGGGAGATGACGGTCTTGCGCAGAGTCGGCCATGGTCGGACCATGGTGCCGCGCCAGCGCCGAAACTTAAGCCGGAAAAGGCGGGTTTATCAGGCGGTGTTCTCAGGCAACGGGGGTGCCGGGGCCTTCATGCGGTCTTGCGGCGCGAGCAAGGCGCCGGGCGCGGCCTGGGCCGGGCTCAAAGGGCTTGCCCTTCGCTTTGCTCAGGGTGCCCTGCGGTGCTCGCGTTCCTGGCCCGTCGCGAACCCGAGCAGCGCAGGGCAGTCGCAGCGAAGCGAAGACCGCCGAAGTTGCGCGCTGGGCCCGGCCCGGGTGCCCTGTTGCCGCGCACTGTCGGCAATGCGGCAACTCAGCTCAGCTCAGCTCAGCTCAGCTCAGCTCAGCTCAGCTCAGCTCAGCTCAGCACAGCACAGCACTGAGCTGCAACCCGGGGTCAGAAGCCCAGGCTGGCCAGCAGGTCGTCGACCTCGCCCTGGTTCTGCACCACGTCGGTACGCTGTTCGGGGTTGACGACCGGGCCGCTCAGCGCCGACGCATCCACCTTCTGCACCTGCTCCGGCGGCGCGGCCTGCACCAGCAGTTTGACCAGGGAGACTTCCAGGTCGGCCGCCAGGGCCACCACCTTGGCCACCACCTGGCCGGTCAGGTCGTGGAAGTCCTGCGCCATCATGATGTCGGTCAGGTGGGCGTCGATGCGCGCCGTGGCGGCTTCGACATCGCCGACGAAGTTGATCACCGCGCCGCTGGCCACGGCGCGCACCGGATCGTCAACGATGGCTGCGGCCATGCGCCGCGTCTCCTCGGTGATGCGTCCATGCTCGAGCTTGGCCTGGTCGACGGAGTTGAGCACCTTGTCGGCTGCCTCGCCCGTCTTCTTGGCAATGTAGGTCAGCCGGCTGCGCGCATCGGGCAGGCCGTCGGCGGCGGCCTGCAGGTTGGGCATCACGCCGAGCTGCTGCAGGGTGTCGTGCAGCTGGCGCGTGATCAGGCCCAACTGGTGAAAGACCTCGGGCGAGGCGCGTGGCGCCGATTGCTGTGCCAGGGCTGGCATGTCATCCATCTTCATGTCGTCAACTCCAAGGGCTGATCGCTCACGCGGGCTGCGCCAGATTTTGCAGGATCTTCTGGACTTTCTCTTCCAGCGTCGCCTTGGTGAAGGGCTTGACGATGTAGCCGGCCGCACCGCTTTGCGCCGCCAGCACGATGTCTTCCTTGCGCGCTTCGGCAGTCACCATCAGCACGGGGATGTGCTTGAGCGTATCGTCGGCCTTGACCGCCTTGAGCAGGTCGAAGCCGTTCATGTTGGGCATGTTGATGTCGCTGACGACGAAGTCGAACTTCTGCGCCTTGAGCATCTGCAGGGCCACCGCACCGTCCTCGGCCTCCTCGGCGTTGTTGCAGCCCATCTCACGCAGCAGGCCGCGCACGATGCGGCGCATGGTCGAGAAATCATCGACGACAAGGAATTTCAGGTGGGTGGTGTTGGTCATGGAGCGTCTGCCTGCGGGAGCGAATGAAAACTTATCGGACGACCGGCGCTGGACTTGATGCCGACGGTGCGGGTGGCGTGGTGGGTGGCGCGGCGAATGACTCGGCAACGACCGCCAGCGCGACTTCAGGCGCGGTGCGGAACAGCCGGTCTTCGGCGTCACGGTTCATCACGATGATGCTGATGCGTCGGTTGCTGGCGCTCTGCGGCGCCTGCGCATCGAACAGGGTGCTCGAGGCCAGGCCCTGCACGCGCAGCACACGGCCCTCGGGCAAGCCGCCCGCAGCCAGCTCGCGGCGCGAAGCGTTGGCGCGGTCGGCTGAGAGTTCCCAGTTGCTGTAGCCGCGGTCCCCGGCGGAGAACGCTTGCGCGTCGGTGTGGCCTTCGAGCGTGAGCGGGTTGGGCACCGAGCTGAGCACCTGGCCGATCTCGCGCAACAGCTCGCGCATGTAGGGCTGCACCACCGCCGAGCCGCTGGCGAACATGGGGCGGTTCTGCTCGTCGGTGATCTGGATGCGCAAGCCGTCGCGCGTCATGTCCAGGCGCAGTTGCGAGGCCATTGGCGCCAGCTTGGGGCTGGCTTGGATCTTGTCTTCGACCTTCTTCTTCAGGTCTTCCAGGCGCGCAATTTCGGCCCGCACCTGCTCTTGCTTGAGCGCCTGCAGGTTGACACTGCGGCGCTCGGCCTCGACATCACCGCGCTTGAACTGCCCGGTGGTGCGAGTCAGGTCCTGGCCTCCGCCCTTGATCACGTGGGAGGAGTCGCCCGAGCCCGAGCCGCCGGACATCCCCACTTTCAAGGGCGACTGAAAGTAGTCGGCAATGCCTTTCTTGTCGCCCTCGCTGGTCGAACCGAGCAGCCACATCAGCAGGAAGAAGGCCATCATGGCCGTGACGAAGTCGGCATAAGCGATCTTCCACGCGCCGCCGTGGTGACCGTGGCCGCCCTTCTTGACCTTCTTGACGATGATCGGCTGCAGCTTCTTCGCGTCACCGGCCATCACGCGCCCCCAAGCTCGCTGCGCTCGCTACCCCCCAAGGGGGCCGCGTTTCGGACCGGCAAAGCCGGATCCAGAACCATTACTTCTTCCCTTTCACATGGCTCTCGAGCTCGGCGAAGGTCGGGCGCTCGGTTGAATAGAGCACCTTGCGGCCGAACTCGACGGCCACCTGCGGCGCGTAGCCCTGCATCGAGGCCAGCAGCGTGGTCTTGATGCACTGCAACTCCTTGCCCTGCTCGTCGACCTTCTGCTCAAGCAAGCCCGCCAGCGGCTCGGCGAAGGCATAGGCCAGCAAGATGCCCAGGAAAGTGCCGACCAGGGCCGAGCCGATCATGCCGCCGAGCACCGCCGGCGGTTGGCCGACCGAGCCCATGGTGTTGACCACGCCAAGCACCGCGGCCACGATGCCGAAGGCCGGCAGCGCGCCGGCCAGGCGCTGCAGCGCGGCTACAGCCGAATGGGCCTCGTGATGGTGGGTCTCGATCTCGCTGTCCATCAGCGACTCGATCTCGTGTGCATTGAGGTTGCCCGAAACCATCATGCGCAGGTAGTCCGTCACAAACTCGACCACGTGGTGGTCGCTGCCGACGCCGGGGTACTTCTTGAACAACGGCGACTCATGCGGGTTCTCGACGTCACCCTCGATCGACATCAGGCCTTCCTTGCGCGCCTTTTGCAGGATGTCGTAGAGCATGGCCATCAGCTCCATGTAGCGCGCCTTGGTGTACTTGCTGCCCTTGAAGCACAGCGCCAGGCCCTTCATCGTGGCCTTGAGCACCTTGGTCTGGTTGTTGGCCAGGAAGGCGCCGAACGCGGCCCCGCCGATGGCCGCCATCTCGAACGGCAAGGCCTTCAGGACCACGCCCATGTTGCCGCCGTGGGCAATGAACACGCCGAAAACGGCAGCCAGGGCGATGACCCAACCGATGATGACGAACATGGTGCAGGTTCAGGAGTGAGGGCCGCTGCCGTCGCCGGCAGTCAAGCTGTGCCTACTTATCGGCAGCGCCGGGCCTGGGTTGAGGCCGGAATCGCCGATGCGATAGACCCACACCGTGCGCCGCGACCGACCGTCCAAGTGCGCCACCGGCGCCCGATCCGGCACAGCGAACTCCAGGCTGACCAACCACGCCCCGCGCGCCATCTCGGCCTCGGCCTTGGCCCAGGCCCGGGCCATGCTCTCTGGGCGCTGGAACAGGTACACCAGATCGAAGCCCTGCCAACTGGAGCCCCACATGTCGCCGCGCCGCACCGCCGCCCACGGGCAACTCAAGGCCGCCCACCAAGCCAGTGGACGACTCCACTCGATGCCTTGAATTTGCGCCCGCGGCCAGACCCGGCGCAAGGCACCCAGGCCGTGACCCATGCCACAGCCGGCGTCAAGCAGGCGCGCCGCGGGGGTGAGCACGACGACCTTGTCGAGACCTTGCAGTGCCTGCGCCGCGGTCGGAAAGAAAGGCGCATCACGCCAGGCACGCAGCGGGTACAGGAGCAACAGCGGCGCGATGGCAAGCAGCCAACTCCAGGCCGGCACCGCGGCACCAGCGGCGAGGGCGGAGAGCGGGAAACCGAGGGCCACCCAGGCGCGGCGCCAGGGCCCTGTCAAAGTCGCAGCGCTGGCCACCCCCAGCGCGGCCGCCAGCGCGAAGGCCCAACCCGACGCCAGGCCCATGCTGGTCGCGCCGGCCCACAGGCCCCAAGCCAACAGCCAGGTCAGCAGGGCGGGGGCTGGCCACGGCAGGCCGCGCGGTCGGGGGGGCAGGCTCACAGCGCTCATCGCCCCAGTGTCGGGGCCGCGGCAGTGGCTTGATCGCCGGAGATGGCCGGCTAGCCAGGCGCAATCCCTGCGTTGCGCTGTTTGTGCACCTGCGGTGTGCCACGCTGCCGGGTCCCGGCCCGGCGGCCGGGTAACTTTCATTTGCGGCCCCAAATGAAAGTCACCAAAGCAAAGGGGCTCAACGCAACACCTGTACTTGCGTTCTGCCCGCTTCGGCCCGGCGCCCAGCGGGCCACTTGGCAGCCCCGCCGCCTGTCTCACCCTCAATTCGCTTGACGGGCTCTCGCTTTGCGTCGGCCTTTGGTCCAGCGAAAGGCCGCGGCCACGGATCACGGATCAGAGGAACGCTGGGTCAGCGCGGGCGAGGCTTTGCGAGGCCAGCGCCGCCGAGCGAGCAGCACGCGCGATCCGCAGCGGGTTCTCCAAGTGGCCCGCCGGGCGCCGTGCCAATACGCGCAGAACGCAAGTACAGGTTTGGCATTCAGGGCCTTTGCTTTGGTGACTTTCATTTGGCCCTGCAAATGAAAGTTACCCGGCCGCCGGGCCGGGACCCGGCTGCGTGGCACACCGCAGGTGCGCAAGAAAGCGCCACGTCGGCAACGCTCCGCCAGCGCCGCCTAAATGAGCCGCACTGGCGAATCAGTGCGCCAGCGCAGCGGCGCCTGACAGCATCTGCAGCGTGCCCGCGGCCTTGCCCTTGCCAGCGCGCGCCGGCGGATTGCACAGGCCACAGACATAGTGCTTGGCGATCTCGTGCGGGTGGGTCACGAAGTGGCCGCCGCAGCTGCTGCAGGCGGTCATCGTCAGCATGCCGTTGTCGACGAACTTGACCAGGCGCCAGGCGCGGGTGACGCTGAGCATCGGCTCCAGGCCCTGGGCCTGAATCTGTTCGAGGTAGAGCTGGTAGGCCTTGATGACGACATCGATCTCGTCCAGCGCGGTGGCCTTGTTCAGGTACTCGTGGATGTTGAGGAACAGGCTGGCGTGGATGTTGGGCTGCCAGGTCATGAACCAGTCGGTCG
>JANNGJ010000021.1:0-8984 GCA_031403815.1 Burkholderiales bacterium
GCGAACACGAACATGAAGTAGAACGGCGCCAGCATGATCAGCGCGCCGACGCCGACGATGCAGTAGGCGGCCCAGGGGGCCAGGCGATTGGTGTTCATCAGGTCCCCTTGCGCGGCGCGAAGGCGCGGTTGGTGAGCCAGGTGAGTACCGCCACCAGGATGAAGAGCAGCCACGACATGGCACTGGCGGCGCCGAAGTCGTTGAAGTCGAAGGCCATCCGGTACAAATAGATCGCGGTCGTCATGCCCGACTGGTCGGAGCCGCCCCGACCGCCGGTCAGGATGAAAGGCTCCTCGAACAGCTGCAGGCCGCCGATGATGGACAGCGTGACGCCGAAGAAGATCATCGGCTTGAGGCTCGGCAGCGTGATGTAGAAGAACTGCTGCAGGCGCCCGGCGCCGTCCATCGTCGCGGCCTCGTAGATGTCGGCGGGGATGGTTTGCAGCGCGGCCAGGTAGAGCACGACGTTGAAGCCGACATAGCGCCAGAACACGATCATCGCGATCGCCGGTTTGATGTTGTCGGGCTCGTTGAGCCAGTCGATCGGGTTGGCCGGCATCAAGCCGTCGAGCACAGGCACCTGGCTGAGCACATTGATGCCGACGTTGATCAGGCCGTAGTCGGTCGAGAACAGCGAGCTGAACAGGATCGCGATCGCCACGGTCGACGTGATGTAGGGCATGAAGTAAGCCCCGACAACACCATTGCGCATCTTCTTGAACGAGGTGTGGATGAAGACCGCCAGCGGGATCGCCACCAGGTGCTGCGGCACGCCCGAGGCCAGGGCCAGCCAGGCGGTGTTTTTCAGTGACTTCCAGAACCACTCGTCCTGCAGCGCGAAGGCGAAGTTGCTCAGGCCGACGAACTCCATCGCCCCCAGCCCGCTGGTGGGCTCCCAGGTCTGGAACGCCAAGTAGAGAGAGAAGAAGAGCGGAAAGACCCCGAACACCGCGAAGAGGATCACGAACGGGCTCAGGAACACGTAGGGCGCCAGGCGGGGCGACAGACGCAGGGCGGCGGGCAGTTTCATGGTGTGGCGAGGCCTTCAGCGAAAGGCGCGCTGCTTGAGCAGCCGCTCGGCGTCGGCCAGTGCCGCGCCGATGTCCTTGCCGCGGTCGAGCACCTTGTCGAGTTCGGTATTGATGACTTCATCGGCAAAGGCGTCTTGCTTGTGCACGCTGACCGCCCCAATGCGCTGGGCCGCGGCGCGCCAGCCCACGCGGGCGGTCTGGCCGCCGAGGAAGGCGATGGGCTGATCGAAGAACGGGTCGTCGTAGGTTTCCAGGAGCGACGGAAAAGCGTCCTGCGACTTGAAGGCACTGAGCTGCATCTCGCGGTTGAGTGTCATCAGCTGGATGAAGGCCCAGGCCAGAGGTTTGTGCGCTGCCTCGGTGCCGCGGGGCACAGCGAAAAAGGTGCCGCCGTAGGCCGCCAGCGCGCCCTCGGGCAACTGCGCTGCGCGCCACTGTCCCTTAGTGTTCGGGGCCAGCCAGCTGTTCAGGTGGCCGGCCAGCCAGGCTCCCGTCATCTGGGTCGCGATGGTGCCGCGCTTGAAACCCTCGGACCACTCGTTGGACCAGGCGCTCACGCGGGCGTCCAGCTTGCCTTGGCGCACCTTGCGCGCCAGCTCGAAGGCACGCACGAAGCGTGGCGAATTCACCAACACCCTGGACTGGTCGTCGAAGTACAGGCCCTCGCCGGGCTGGATACCGGTGCGGATCAGGATGTCCTTCATGTCCCGCGCATGCGCCATCAGGTAGGCGCCGGTCGCGGCCTTGATCTGGGCGCCACTGGCCACATAGCCTTCCCAGGAGCGCGTCAAATCGGCTTCGCTGAGACCGGCCTTGGTCAGCACGTCGATGCGGTAGAGCAAGGTGCCCGGGCCGATATCGGTCGGTGCGGCGACGATCGCTCCCTTTCGGTTCGTGGCCTGTTGCATCGCGTAGGGCACCCACCGCGCCTCGAACCGCTTGATGTCGTAGGGTGGCTTGGACAGGTCATCGAGCCCGCCTCCCTGGGCGAAACGGCCGACGTAGCCGACCTCCAGCGCCATCACGTCAGGCAGGTTGGAGGCAGTGGACAAGGCCGTCGTCATCGCGGTGTGGTGGTCGTTGAACTGGCGGCTGATGACTTTGATGTCGACTGTCGGGTGCAGGCGCTTCCAGGCCGGAATCGCGGCCTTGACGATCTCGTCGACGGCCGGGTAAGCGGCCACGATCAAGGTCTGCTGCGCCTGCGCTGCGCTCGCCAGCAGCGCGGCAATGCCCAGCACGGCCCTGAGCCCGACCTCCCTCAATTCCTGAGTCCCCACCCGCATTCGCCTCTCTCCTCGCGCAAGCGCAGCACCGCCCGAAGAACAAGGACGGGCGTCAGCCAACAGGGGCGGCCCTGTTGGGCCGCTCTCCATGAAAGCGCTTTCATACTCTACGGGCATCCTCCGCAGATGTCAATCGAGAGAACCCTTGCACACCGTAGGCCTATGCGCCGTGCGGCGCCGCCGCATCAGGTCTGTCGCCGGCCGGTGCGTCAACCCTGCAGGCGACGGCTGGATTCGCGCGCCACCAGGCGGGGGGGTGGCACTTCCACGCTGGGCTTGGCGTCCGCCAGCAGCTGCAGCATTGCCGAAGCCGCCAGGCGGCCGAGCTCGTAGGCTGGTTGGTGCACCGAGGTCAATGGCGGTATGGCGTACTGCGAGGTCGGCAGGTCGTCGAAGCCGACGATGGAGACGTCTTCGGGCACCCGCAAGGAGCGGCGCTGCAAACCCAGCGCGGCGCCAACCGCCATCTGGTCGTTGGCCGCGAAAATCGCGGTGAAACGCTGGCTTGTCTGCAGCAGGCGGTCGACCGCGAGCAGGCCACTGAGTTCGTGGTACTCGCCAGGCACCACCAGTGACGGGTTGAAGGCAATGCCTGCTGCGTCGAGGGCCGCCCGGTAGCCGCGCTGGCGCTCGTTCGCGTCCGGATGATCTGCGTCGCCTGCGATGAAGGCAATGCGCCGGTGCCCGAGCTGGATGAGGTGCTGCGTCGCCAGGCGGCCGCCCTCGAAGTTGTCGAAGTTCAGCGTGAACAGTCCGGCCGCTTTGAGTGTCCGACCGGTCACGACCAGAGGTTGGTTCTTGGCGTAGGTCTTTATAGCCTGGTCCGTCAGGCGACCGGTGAGCACGACGATGCCATCGACGCGGCGTGACTGCAGCAGGTCGATGCAGCGGCCCTCGGCCGCCGCAAGCCAGTGCCCGCTCACGAACAACGCGTTGTAGCCGGCGGGGAGCAGCGCGTCTTCAATGCCGCGCATGGCCGCACCGTAGAACGGACTGTCCAGCGCCTGCGTTACCACACCGATGCTAAAGGTGCGGCCGCCGGCCAGGCCGCGCGCAATGGGGTTGGGCACGAATCCCAGCGTCGCGATGGCTTCGTCAATGGCCTGCTTCTTTAGGTCGCTGACGACCGCCGTGCCATTGAGCACGCGCGACACGGTGCTGGCCGATACGCCCGCGGCCTGCGCCACCATGCCGATCGTGACGGGGCCGCTCGCGAGCGCCTTGGAAGACGTCTTTCCGTTTCGCGTTGGATTCTTGTTCTTCATTGGGGGCGCTCCCTCAAAGCTGGGCGAGTGTAGCGGTGCTGAGTGCGGCCAGACCGTCTCAGTAAGCCTTGCGGTCGAAGAAGGCCACTCGCACCGTGCGAACGATGATTTGCAGGTCCAGACCGAGCGACCAGCTGTGCGGGTACTCGAGGTCGCCCTCGGCTCGTGCCTTCACCGTGTCGATGGTTTCGGTCTCGCCGCGCAGACCGTTGACCTGCGCCCACCCGGTGATGCCTGGCTTGACCTTGTGGCGCACCATGTAGGCGCGGATCAACTCACGGTACATCTCGTTGTGGGCGACTGCATGGGGCCGCGGCCCGACAACGCGCACGCGCCCTTGCAACACATTGAAGAATTGCGGCAACTCGTCCAGCGAGGTGACGGATTGCCGCGCGCTGAAGAAATCTGTCTTGAGGCTGCGGACTTGGAGCATGGCCTGGGCTGCGCGCAGGACCTGCGTCTGGCGCAGCCCGGTCCGGCCCGCATGGGCAACGTCGGCCTGCCCGGTTGCCCAAGAAAGCATGGATTGCGCATGTCTCTAGACCAGGAAAACGCCAAGGGGGCCGACGCGGCCCCCCTTAGCAGGCTGGATACCAGAACGAACGCTGCCGCCCCCGGTGCGGCAGCGCCACGCTCAGCGGCCCAGGAATCTCAAGTCGTCAAAGTAGAAAACACGCGTCCCCGGCGAAGAGTCGTAGCCCGACAGGCCCAGGCCGTAGTCGAAGAACACATTGACTTTGTTGTAGGTCCTCGTCACGTCCAACTGCGAGGTCGGCTGGTAGGTCGTCAAGAGAGGGTTGTCGTGGTAATCGTTCGGGCCCGGACCGCTCGGGACAAAGTGCTTGCCCGAAGGGCCGAACTCGAAGGTCAGCGTTTCCCAGGTGTTCACCAGTGAAGTGAAGGCGTCCACCTCGCTGTTGAAGTCAGGCCGTCCCGACTGCTCCACTTTCAGGCGTACACGCACGCCGGCATAGGCGCTGTAGACCCGCATCGACATCCGCGTCGCGTCCGTGGCGAAGGGGATGGTCGGCACCGCATCGTTGGCCTTGCGCTGCACCGATGTGCCCGCGAACGTCTCGCCAGCATTCTTGACGACCCGGGCGGATCTGCCCGTCCGCGTACCATCTGCCGGCAGACCATCGCCAGAGCCGACAACCGTCGAATTCTCCGCCCCGCCGAAGCCCAACAAGATGGACGGTTGCGTCTGCGTGTTGTTGAAATTTCGCTCGTCGAACGTGGCCAGCACCGTGTTGGTGCCGGTGCCAGTCACGAAGGTGATGTCGTCGAAGTAGTAGGTCTCGCCTGCGCCCAGGGTGCCGAAGTTGAAGAAGATCGTCGCCTTGTTGTAGGTGGTCGACAAGTTCAGCACCGGCGTGCCGGCCACTGCGTTGGCGAAGTTGAAGGTCAGGGTCTGCCAGCCGACCGTGGTGGTGGTGGCCTCGGTCTCCACCGACTTGGTCCCGTCAGCGATGTCTTCGACCTTCAGTCGCACTGGAATGCCCACCGTGGGCGACCAGACGCGCACCGTCATCGTCGTGGCGCTGTTGGTGAAGGCGACGGGCTGCAGACCGCCGTTGGCGACCGTGACGATCGTCGCCCCGCAATAAAACGGTACGCCGCTGCCCGGCTTGAGGATTCGGCCCACCTTGTTGGTCGCCCCGACGGCTGGGTCGTTGACGACGGTCGAGTCCCAGCAGCCCTCGAAGCCAACCATGGCCGCGCCGGGTTCCTCGAACGTGGCGATCGTGGTGGGTATGGCGGGCGGCGGTGCCGTAGCGCTGGCGACGACCCGGATGTTGTCGATGTAATAGCTCTGGCCCGTCGTCACGGTGCTCACGTCGGGCGTGATGGCCATGACCCGGTAGGAACTGCTCAGGTTCGCGGCGCTGAAGTCCCATGTCACGTCGGTCCAGGTGTTGGCGGGCACCGCGGGCGAGCCGGCGACCTCGACACTTGTGCCGCCGGGGCCGGGGACTTCGACCTTGAACGTGATGACCGAGTTGGCGCGCGTCGAGTAGACGCGCGCAGTGATCGCCTTGTTCCCGGTGCTGAACGGAATGGCCGGGGTGGTGAAGAAGACTCCACCCCAGGTGTCCGGGCTCGTCGGCTTGACGATCTTCAGCGCGTTGCCGGTGCCGCCCGTCGGGCCGGCTTCGACCGTGGGCACTGCGCCGCCGTAGGCCCCCATGTCGGTGAACACGGGCGTGGTTTCGTCGAATGTCAGGAACACGGCACCGGGTGCAGGTGGAGGCGGGGCGGCCACCGCAGGGGCGAGTGTGATGTCGTCGAAGAAGTAGCTCTGGCCGCTCCCAACCGTGCCCAGGTTCGGCAGGATCGTGAAGCGGGTGTAGGACCTGTTCGATTCGATGTTGTTGAACACCCAGGTCAAAGTCTGCCAACCTGCGACCACGGCTGTCGTGGGCAGGGTGTCACCGGTACCCATGTTGTCGGCGAACTCGGCCTTGGCAACAATGGGAACGCCCGCCGTGGGCGAAAAGACGCGCGCAGTGATCGTCCTGCGCGTGGCTGAGAAGGCGATCGGGGCTGTGGTGACGAAGGCGCCAGCGAAGACTTCGCCGCCCGGACGTGTAATCCTCAAGGCGTTGCCACTGCCGCCTGCCGGGCCGGCTTCAATGGCGTAGCCAGCGCCGCCGAACTCGACGATTACCCGCGGTGTCGTTTCATCGAATGAGGCCAGGACATCACCGGCCGGGATTGGCGGCGGCGGCGGGGCCGGCGGCGGCGGCGCGGGAGGCGGCGGCGCGGGCGTCGGCGTCGGTGCCGGACTCGCCAAGGGCGGGGATTCCGCGTCGCCGCCGCCACAGGCGCTCAACACCAAGCAAGCCGCGAGGGCAGCGGCTGAGAATCGGATGGGTTTCACGAGCTGGCTCATTGCAGTACTTTCAGATCGGGTTCGAGATGAATTCGGGGTCGACGGATGCTAGACGGAGGGGTGTCGGAAAGCCGGCGGGGTCTTCCAGGCCCGACTTCGCAAACCAAGTGCTGAAGGGGCGGGCGCCCTACAGCGAGGAATGAAAGCGCTTTCAATTCAGCATAGGGCGCGCGGCGAGCCTTGGCAATGGGGGGTCGCCTATCGGTTTCCCTTAGCTGCCGCGACCTTCGCTCCACGCGTGCCGCATGGGGGTGGCGCATGCAGGCGGCTCACTGCGCCTGCCCCAGGGTGCCGGGGGCCAAGGTCAGCGTCTTGCCGTCACTGAAGCGCACGCTGATCGGTGCCTTCGTGGCATTGAAGGCCAGGTAGGTCTTGCGTCCGTCGGGCCGGCGAAACACCGAGTACAGCGTGGTGTTGGCGGTGACGCTGAAATCGGGTGTCCCCATCTCGTTCAGGCTCAGCATCCAGTGCAGCGTGTGGGCTCGGGTCTCACCCAACTCGACGCTGCCAAAGCGGTCCCACTGTGCCAGCGCTGCCGCAGGGTCGGCCAAGGCCAGGTACTTCATGAAGATGTCCTGCCAGCCGTCCTTGGGGAACTCGTTGTAGTTCTTGCCGCGGTCCAGGAACTTCTTCATGTCCTGCGGCAGGGTGCCCACGTTGCGCTTGACATAGGCCGAGTCGCGCCCCAGGTAGGTGGAAAACTGCGCCATGGGCAGCAGGTTGATGCCCTTGATCTGGCGTGGTTCGTCGGTCCACCAGGTGTTGTGGGCGTACTTGCCACCGAACACCATGCTCACCTCGACGTCTTTGTACTCCGGCGGGAACACCAGGCCGTGGATGTCGAACCAGTAATGGTTGATGGCGTTGGCTTCGGTGGTGTACAGGTAGATGCCCAGGTCGCGCAGTTCGCGGTTGCCGGTGACTTCGCCCCACATGATCAGGCCTGCCCAGGCGTTGAGCGCCTCCGACGACGACTCCTGGTTGTTGCCAAAGCCGCCATCGCCCAGCCCACCGGCCCAGGAATGGCCTTCATAGGTGTCGAAGTTGCGCAGATAGGGAAACTCGGCGCTGCCGCGCTTGGTGTTGGCGATGTCGGCGATCAACAACTCGACCATGCCGCCCCACTTGTCTGCCGCGGCCCAGGCCGGATCGCGCAGTGCGATCTCGGCGGCGACACGGATCCAGTAGCCGTAATGGAAGTGGTGATCGTTCATCTGCTCGACGGAGAAGAACTCGTCGGGGTAGCTGACCACCGTGCCCAATGCCTTGTTGAGGTGGAAGTAGCTCTTGCTCTGCCCCGTGAAGAAGAACTCCATGCGCTCCTTGACGAGCTTGAGCAGTTGGTCGCGACCCTCCAGGTCTCCTTGCTGCTCGGCTATTGCGGCCAACAGCGCGGTGCGAGACAGGCCTTTGCCCTGCCAGTAGATGCTGGTACGCCAGTTGTCGTTGTTCTCGCGGCCGGGGATCAACTCCCGGCGCTTGCGCAAGTCGGTCTTGAGGAGATCGTTGAACTCGGCAAATCGGGGCCCTTCCTTCAGGCCGGGCCAATGTGGCACAAACCCTTGGTAGGTGAGTTCAGTCTTGAACTCGGCGGCCGCCAGCAACCGGATCTTGCCGCGGATGCTGTCATAGGTCGCACCGAGCCTGCTGGCCACCGAGGCGTTGTTGAACCACTGGTGCGGGTACAACCCGATCAAGGGGCCGTTGTCGGCGCCTTCCATCACTTTGGTGCCAACGCTGAAGGTCGTCTCGACCTTGCTCGTGGCCGCGTCGTAGCGCCAGGTGGCGCGCGTGTCCTGCACGAAGGCGTAGGCGTGCCGGCTGAACAACTGCACTGTCTCCGCCTTGTCGTCTGGCAGGGCTGCCGCAGAAAAGAAGCCTGCGCCTGCGGGCAGGCGGGCAATCCATTCACTGGATGAAACCTGCTCCCAGCGCACCCCCGTGGGGCCGAACACAGAATAGGTCTTGCCCTTGATGCCAAAGCTCAGAGCGCGCACATCAACAGCCGCGTGCAGGCGCTCGGCGGGCGCAGGCAGCCTGATGCGCACATCGCCGCGCGACAGCCGGAAGTAAGTGAACGGGCTGGCGTGGGTCACCGTGGCGAGCATCTCGTCGGCCCCGCGCGCCATCGAGATGTCGATGGCCCAGTCGGTCACCTTGGCCAGCTTGGCCGGCTCGGGTTCGAACGCGACAGGTGAGAACACGATGGCGTCGCGGTGCGGGTAGTGGACCTCCACATCGCGGCGCTCCGTCGGCACGATCTCCTTGGAGGCCAGCGCCATCTCGAAACCCGCTGGTGTCGCCTTGACTGTCAGCGGGTGCGGGAAGAGCGCCTCGGGCTTGTTGGGGAAGAAGATCAGCGCCGAGTACCACTGGTTGGTGGGCGCCGCCTGCGCCAACATGGCCGCGGTGCGCCCCGGTGCCAGCGGCGGAGCCTTGTCACGCGCCTTGGGTGCCAAGTGGTAGGTGCCGGCACCCAGCGTGACTGGCTGGGCCGCAACGCCCACAG
>JANNGJ010000022.1:0-4176 GCA_031403815.1 Burkholderiales bacterium
AGGAAGCTCACCCCGTAGAGCACGGCGTTCAGGAAGAAGGCGTTCCGGCCCAGGACCTCCCACAGCCCCCCGGCGGCAACGAGCCCGAGGCCGAGGCCCGCGAGGGTCGCCGCCTCGAAGCGCGCCACCGTCCGCCCGCGAAGCCCCTCGTCACGGGACGTCGCCAAGGCGATGTAGCCGAGGCGGGGCTCTCATAAGGGCCCTTGATTTTTTGGTAGCCGATGTGCGGCGTGACGGTCACGCCGCTGCCGACATCGAAGCCGGCCGAGAGATCGAGGTAGAAGCTGCCCTTGCTGTCGGGGTTGCCGAAGGTGTTGGTCAGCGCGTGCGAGTACTTCAGCGTCGCAGGCCCATAGGTCAGCGCGCCATAGATCTCCGTGGTGTTGGCATTGCGCAGTACAGGCGCGATGCTGCCGAGCTTGTTGCCGGGATAGACGTATGCCAGCAGGCCCACGTCATAAGCCAGCTCCTTTGTGATCTGGCCCTTGTAGCCGCCATACAGATCGAGTTCGACATTGGCGCTGCCAGCATCGAAGCCGAAGATGGTGCCGGCGTCTTCGATCCACTTGATGTTCGAGGCCCAGGCGCCGACGTAAAAGGGGCCGCTGGTGAAGTCGACACCAGCCTGAAGGGCGGGTTTGAGCCGGGTCTGGGAGATGCCGCGGTAGCGGTAGTCGCTGAAGGCACCGACGTTGAAGGCCACGTCGGCATAAGAGATGGCCGGGGCCGCAGTGGCCAGGGCGGCGACAAAGGCAAGCAGGGGCTTCTTGATCATGGTGGGGCAACTCCAAGGGGTTGTGGGAAAGGCGGTTGAAACCCACGTTTGCAGCTTCCGTGCCCACTGCGCTGCTTGTGCTGACGCCCCAGG
This sequence comes from Burkholderiales bacterium, assembly GCA_031403815.1. Classification (GTDB taxonomy): domain Bacteria; phylum Pseudomonadota; class Gammaproteobacteria; order Burkholderiales; family Burkholderiaceae_C; genus CADEEN01. The sequence goes on from JANNGJ010000022.1 coordinate 869, forward strand.
CGCGGGCAATTGAGCATCACGTGGCACACCAATCGGCACCAAGTTGGTGTGTTTTGGGTGATTGCCCCGTTTCGGTGCCACCCCTAAGGGGGAAAGACAGTGCCGCGATGCCCACCCAGAATTCCCGGCAGCGCAAGTACCAGAAGGCCTCCCCATGACTTTGGCAGTTGTCCGAACCCGGGCCATCGATGGTCTGGACGCCCCTGCCGTGCTGGTGGAAGTGCACCTGGCCAATGGGCTGCCGAGCTTCACCCTGGTCGGGCTGGCCGACACCGAGGTCAAGGAGGCGCGTGAGCGGGTGCGCTCAGCCCTGGCCCACAGCGGCTTGGGCTTTCCAAACAACAAGCGAATCACGGTCAACCTCGCGCCCGCCGAGCTGCCCAAGGAGTCCGGCCGTTTCGACCTGCCCATTGCCCTGGGCATCCTGGCCGCCGCGGGCCAGGTGGACCTGCAGGCGCTGGAGCGCTTCGAGTTCGCAGGCGAGCTGAGCCTGGCCGGTGAGTTGCGCCCTGTCCGGGGCGCCTTGGCGCTGGCATTGGCCGTGCGCCGCGAGGGCGCCACGCGCGCGCTGGTGTTGCCCGCAGCGAGCGCCTGCGAGGCCGCGCTGGCCCAGGGGGTGGACGTGCGCTCGGCAGCGCACTTGCTCGACGTGGTGGCGGCCCTGCAGGCCGGAGATGCTGCGCAGCCTCTCGCCGTGGCCCGGCCCCGCACGGCGCCTGCGCCACCTGCCAGCCTGGACCTGCGCGACGTGCGCGGTCAGGCGGGCGCGAAACGCGCGCTCGAAATTGCCGCCGCGGGCCACCACAGCCTGCTGTTGGTCGGCCCGCCGGGCACTGGCAAGTCGATGCTGGCCCAGCGTCTGCCGGGCCTGCTGCCGCCGATGCAAGACGCCGACGCCCTGGCCGCGGCTGCGATCGCCAGCCTGGCCCGCGCGTTCGACCCGTCGCAGTGGATGGTGCGGCCGTTTCGAGCGCCGCATCACTCGGCGACGTCGGCCGCGCTGGTCGGCGGCGGCTCGCCGCCGCGGCCCGGCGAAATCTCCCTGGCCCATGCCGGCGTCTTGTTCCTCGACGAAATGCCCGAGATGCCGCGGCTGGCCCTGGAAGCCCTGCGCGAGCCGCTCGAAACCGGCCGCATCACCATCTCGCGAGCAGCGCGCCAAGCCACCTTTCCCGCGCGCTTCCTGTTGATTGCGGCCATGAACCCCTGCCCCTGCGGCTATCTGGGTGCCTTCGCAGCCACCGGCCGCAACTGTCGCTGCACGCCCGACGCGGTGCTGCGCTACCAGGGCCGCCTGTCGGGCCCGTTGCTCGACCGCATCGACATTCAGGTCGAGGTGCCCGCCATCCAGGCCACGGCCTTGATGGCCGCCGCCGACGGTGAGCCCAGTTGCGTGATCGCCGCCCGGGTTGCAGCCGCGCGTGCGCGGCAATTGGATCGCCAGGGCGTCAGCAACGCCGAAATGCCCGTGGCCGAACTCGAGCGCCACTGCGCTCTCGACCCCGCCGGCCGCGAATTGCTGCAACGCGCAGCGCAGCGCCTGGGCTGGTCAGGCCGCGGCCTGCACCGCGTGCAGAAACTGGCGCGCACGATTGCCGACCTGGAAGGCAGTGAAACCATTCGCACCGCCCACCTCGCCGAAGCAATGCAGTGTCGGCGCGGGCTGCCGCAAGCCTGATGGGGGTGCGCGCAAGCGTGCATTGCTGCGGCGCTCGAGCCTGCATCGGCGTGCGCCTGCATCGGTGCGAGCCGCGAACGCGGGGTGGCCGCTTGCGGGCAAGCAGGCGCAAGCACAAATGCGAACTCCCGCAACGGGCACTCTTCAGACGGCCACGCCTGACACCTTGAGAGCCAAGTCGCGTGAGTCCGGCCGGTGCCGGACGAAGCCGTCGCGGCTCAGCGCTTCTTCAACTGGTTGTCAGCACCAATTTCGACCGTGGCGCCGGCCTTCCAGCCCGGGTCGGCCTCGGCCTCGAACTTGCGCACACTGCCGTCACGCTGGGTCACGCTCGTGACCCAGACCTTGTGCTTCTTGACCTGTTTCTCGATCGCATTGCCAAGCAGGCCGCCCACCGCAGCACCCCCCACCGTGCCGAGCGTGCCGCCGTCCGTGGCCTTGTTGCCGACCACACCGCCGGCAACTGCGCCGCCCACGGCGCCAACGCCGCTGGCCTTGCCCTTGCGGGTTTCAACACGGACTTCGCTGACCACCGCACAGGTCTTGCACAGCGTCGCCAGGCGCACGCCCTGGACCACGCTGGGGCTGGCTGCGGCTGCGGCCGCAGGTGTGGGTTTGTCGGCGGCGTAGGCGCTGGCGGTCAGGACCAGGCTGGCCAGCAGGCAGATGCGCTTCATTGAAGTCTCCTCGGGTTTGGGTGCAGGCCCAACGATAGCCACTGCGCAGCCGTTCACAGCGTGAACCCGAGGTTTCGGTTGCTGAAATTGGCCAGGTTCGGGAACACGTCGAGCAGTTGAGTGTCGGTGGCGCCGAACCACTTGCCCAAAGTGGCGCCGAACTGATCGACGGCGACCTCGGGCAGCAACTTGCCGTTGTCGAGCTGGTTGGGGCTGCCGTCGAAGTTGTTGTTGTTGCTGTTCTTCAGCGCAAGTGCCGGGAAGTTGCCGTAGAAGTCGCCGCCGCGCACCGCACCGCCCATCACGAAGTGGTGCGAGCCCCAGCCGTGGTCGGTGCCATCGCCGTTGCTGGTGAAGGTGCGGCCGAAGTCGCTGGCCGTGAAGGCCGTGACCTGGTTGCGTGCGCCGATCACGCCCAGCGTGGTGTCGAAGTAGCGCATGGCGTGGCCCAGGCGCGCCATCAAGTCGGCCTGGTTGCGGTTCTGTGCATCGTGCGTGTCAAAGCCACCCACGCTGACGAAGAAGACCTGGCGCCTGGCGCCGATGCCGGCGTTGCTGCTGGCCTCGATCATGCGCGCCACCACTTGCAGTTGCTGCGCCAGGCTGTTGAAAGCGGTCGTGGCGGGTGCGAGGGGGTCGGGCGTGTAGCGCAGCTTGGGGTCGTTGTTGGCGTTGTAGGCGCCGCTGGCGGGCGCGGTGCCAAAGAGCGGGTCTGAGGCCGGTTTGAGGGCGCTGCGCAAGGCCAGCTCGGCGTCGATCGAGCGCTGCGCCACCACGCCCAGGTCGCCTTCGAAGACATGCCCGCCGCGGCCGTTGCGCACGATGCGGTCCATGGCCGCCGCCGCCGCGGTTGAGCCGTAGAGGCGGCCATTGGCGTCGGCACCCATGCGGATCGCACCATTGCCGCCGACCTGGTACTGGCGCACGCTCTGGCCGGACAACCAGACCGCGTT
>JANNGJ010000023.1:0-3620 GCA_031403815.1 Burkholderiales bacterium
GCGCGGCGCGCGGCGCGCATGGACCCGATCGAGGCCCTGCGCCACGAGTGAGGGGCAGCGCCCCAGGCGTGTCAGGTCCGCAGGAACGACAGCAGCGCAGCGTTGAATGCCTGCGCATGCGACAAGTTCAAGCCGTGCGGCGCACCTTTCACCACCACGAGTTGGCTGTGGCGCACGGCGCGGTGGGTGCGCTGGCCCGAGCCGTCGATAGGCACGATGCCGTCCGCGTCACCGTGGATCACCAGCGTGGGCACACTCACCTTCTTCAGGTCTTCGCGGAAGTCGGTCGTGCTGAAGGAGTCCATGCAGGCCAGCGCCGCGTGCTGCGCCGATTGCTGGCACAGGGCGATCGCGTCGGTGCGCTGCGCTTCGGTGACCTGCAGCGCACCGTCGGCGGAGAAGAAGTTCCGGGTGAAGTCGTCGAAGAAGGTGCCGCGGTCGTTGTCCAGGGCCATTCGCTTCCGAGACGCCGCCTCCTGCGTGAGCGGGCCGTCGGGGTTGTCGGTCGTCTGCATCAGGTAGGGGGGTACCGCCGCGGCAAACACCACGCTGCGCAGGCGCGACGACCCGAAGCGCCCGATGTAGCGCGCCACTTCGCCGCCGCCCATCGAGAAGCCGACCAACGTCACGTCCTGCAGGCCGCACTGTTCCATGACGCGCGCCAAGTCGTCGGCCAGCGTGTCGTAGCTGTAATCTGACTCCGGCTTGTCGGAGCGGCCGAAGCCCCGGCGGTCATAGGCCACCACACGGTAGCCGGCCGCTTGCAGCACTGAGACCTGCGGCTCCCAAGCTTCGGCTGAGAGGGGCCAGCCATGGATCAACACCACCGGTCGGCCGCTGCCGCCGCTGTCCTCGATGTGCAGTCGCACGCTGTCCGCGCGCGCTGGGTTGGCGCTGGTGGCGCCCTGCAGATTCACGATGCTTCCCGCTGCGACGCCCCCCAGTGCGCCGGCCACCGCGCCCAGTGCGCCGCCGACCAACACGCCTACCGGGCCTGCCACCGCAACGCCGAGCGTGGCGCCGGTGGCGGCACCGGCCACCATGCCACCCCCCATCAGCACCGACTTGGCCTCGCGCTCCGCTTCCTCGGGGTACAGCGGCAACTGCGCCGCGGGATCCGGATCCTGTGACGGGACACCGTGGCCCGGGCGGGCCTGCTCGGCAATGTCTTCGTCGACAGGCGCGGTGATGGATGGCGTGGTGGCGGCTGGGTTCATGCGATTCTCCAGAGTGAGGTCAGGTTGGAGCGAGCACGGGTCTCGGCTCAGGTGTCAGAGCGGTGTGTTCATTGGTAGCCGATGCCCATCACATAGTTGCGCAGCAGCGCCTCTTCGTGATTGCCGGCGGCCAGCAGCGCGCGCAGCCCGTCACGGGCGTTCAAGACCCCGAGCAGTTTGTTGTCCGCGTCGACCAGCAGCACGTGGATGAGACTGCGCTCGTGCATCGTCGTCAGCACATCGGACAGCAAGTCCCCAGGCGCGCAGGCATCAAACCCCGACGCCATCACTTCGCCCGCAGCGGTGGTGAAGAAGTCGACCTGTCCAAGGCCCAGGCGCCGGACCAGAGCGGTCTCCGTGATGATGCCCAGGGGCGCGCCCGCGGCATCACAGACCACCACGACGCTGATCTGCGCGCTCGACAACAGCGCGGCCACCTCGACCAGCAGGCTGTCCGGCGAAACCGTCAGCAAGCGCGAACGGGCCACCGCTGCGATGCCGCTCACCAGCAAAGGTGCCACGGCCCGAGCCTCGGCAGCGGCTACCGGCGGGCTTTCCGGGCTCTCGCCCGCGGGGGGCAGGGGTGTCGTTTCGTTCATCGGGTCAATGCCGCTTCTAGCTGCGCCATGTTCATCGTCGAGCGCCCCTTCACGCCGCGCTGGCGAGCCTCATTGCGCAACTGGAGCAGCGTTCGACCGCCCGGCCCTTGATGCAAGCGCAGGCCGCCGCGGCGGCCTGCCGACATGTCGTTGAGCGACGAGGCGCTGGCCTGTACGGATTCGCCGTGTTGCGCCCGCTCCTTGTTGACGACACGTGCGGCGATCTCCTCGGCCAGGGGTTTGGGCTGGCTCCGTTCGAGCAGGCGCGCCTTGATGTGCACGTACTGGCGTTCGCGCTTGGCGCTCCAGGCTTTCTGAGGCATGAGGAATCCTTCGGGGTGTGCGAATGACGGCGGCCTGAAGGCCGATTTCGGCAAGTTCTCGCCGTTGCACGTTGCACGTTGCGGTTGATGGTCACTGCCCATCGCCACCGTGTCTGTTCTTTAACGCACGGACCCGGAGGGTCCAGCACCGCAGACTGCGATCGAGTCGCCCGCATGCCCAAGGACCGTGGTGAAGTGGACCCTCATCGTTGTCGGCGTCATCACGTTGCTGGTCATGGCAGCCCTGGCCGTGCTGCTGCCACTGTGCCGCCGCGCCGAAGTGCCTCGAAGACGGTGGCCGCCGAGGTGCTGTACTGCGATCGCGTGACGGCCAGGGTTGACGAGTTGTTCCTGTCGCTCGACGCCAAGCGCAAAGGCGCCGCCGCATGGCCCCGCTTGAAAAACTCGAGCTGGAATCAATGACGGCTGCCGCTGAAGGCATCGTCGTCGGCCTGTGGCGCGACTTTCTCGGCCTGCCTGCGGTGGCCGCCAGCGACGGTCTGTGCCGCCATGCGCAGCCTCGTTCCTCCCGTATTCGAGCTTCGGGTACCAGTCGCTCCCCCGCCCTTCGGGTGTGTTGTCGAGAATCGTCCACAGCGGCATCAGGTCAGGTGCGCCGCGCGGGTCCTGGCCTGGGTCTGCGGTGCTGCCACCCATTTCGCCGCTCCAGAAGTGGCGGATGCTGCCATCGCGGCGAGTGAAAACGTTGAAGGCCGGCATGTCCGCATCGTCCGCGCTCACATAGTCGCGCGTGAAGTCACCATCGACGTCCGAATACAGATTCAGGTGCCGCCAGCCGCGTTGCTTCTTGATCGCCAGCAGGCGCTCGATGGGCGAGCGCGCCACCATCACCAGCGCAATGCGCGCCTCGACATCGGGCGATCCCCCGTCCCAGGCGGCCATCAGTGACGTACACATCGGGCAAGGCTGCTCGCGCTTTGGCCCGTACATGTAGCTGTAGACCGCCAGTGTTTGCTTGTCGCCAAACAAGTCGGAAAACATGACAGGGCCGCTCGCGCCGATGAAGGCGTAGTTCTTGGACACGGTGCCACCCGGTGGCAGGGCGCGTCGCTGCGCCGCGACGCGCTCGATGTGCCGCCGGAGTTCGATCTCCTCGGCGAGAAGCGCGTCGCGTGCATGTCGGTAGGCGACGTTTTCATTCGGAAAGCGCGCGCCGTTTTGCCTCGCCAGTTCGTTTGCCGGCTTCAGTTGCTGATAAGCGGTCATGACTACTTCGTCTTTCCATCGAATTCATGCACTGGAACCTTGCTCAGGTCGAGGTTCTCGATGCATCGAAGATTGACCGCTGCAACGGCATTGCCCTTGGGATCAGTTCCTTCGCCGAAGGCATGAATGCCGCACTTTGCGCAGAAACGATGCTTGATAACGTGCTTGTTGAAGGTGTATGAGTTGGCGGCGGACTCTGGTGTCTTGAGTCGCAATGCTGTCCTGGGAACGAACCAGAGGAGTGACGCCCTGCG
>JANNGJ010000024.1:0-1700 GCA_031403815.1 Burkholderiales bacterium
CTGGGCGGGAGCCGCTTGCTTGTTTGAGCGCGAACACCACCGCCGCGTGGCCAGCGTGCTGCAGGCGCTGGACGCCCGGCTGCTGCACGCCCACCAATGCCTGTTCGGCGGCGGTACCGCGCTGGCGCTGCGCTACGGCGAGTACCGCGAATCGGTGGACATCGACTTTCTTGTCTCGCACCGGGAGGGCTACCGGGCCCTGCGCCAACTGTTGTCGGGCAAGGCCGGCCTGCAGGCGGTCTGCCGCGCCGGCATCGACACGGCACTGCTGTTCACCCAGGCGCGCGAAGTGCGCGCCGACCAGTACGGCATCCGCACGATGCTGCGCGTGGCCGGTATCGAGATCAAGTTCGAGATCGTGCTCGAAGCCCGCATCACGCTCGACCCACCCGGCGCCGACGACCTGCTGTGCGGTGTGGCCACGCTGACGCCGCTGGACGCGGCCGCGAGCAAACTGCTGGCCAACTCCGACCGTTGGCGCGACGACGCCGTGTTGAGCCGCGACCTGATCGACCTGGCCATGATGGCGCCACCGAAGGCCCTGCTGCGCCAGGCCATCGTCAAGGCCCAGGGCGCGTATGGCGCCAGCATCGAGGCCGACCTGCACAAAGCCATTCAGAACTTGCGCGAACGCCCGCACCGCCTGGACCATTGCATGCAGGCGATGCGCATGACGACGCTGCCCAAGGCGCTGCTGTGGAAGCGGATCAAGGCGCTGGCGCCGCCAACGTGAAGCACGAGCGCGCCGCCGCTACTCGGGCGTGGCCGGGTCACCGTCGGCGCCGCCGTCGGCCAGCGCCTGGCGCGCCAGTTCCTCGTCGCTCAAGTTGGGGGGCGCATCGAGCGCAGCCAGTTCATCCAGCATTTCGGGCGTGGGCACAGCGTTGCCGAGCAGCACGTCTTCGAAGCTGGCGTGGGCCGCCACTCGCTCCTCATGGTCCACCGGCGAGGGATGCACCGCCGCCGGTGCGAGGGCCGGGATCTTGGCCGCGGCGAGCTCGAGCTGCTCGTCGATCAGCTTGTTGAATTCGCCCTCGGGCGGTGGGGTGTCAGGGGTGTCGGGGTTCATGGTGAGTTGCAGCCGCGCTTTGGCGTGAGCATCGGGCCACCATCGTCAGGCCCGGCGCAGTGCCCGTCTGTGCGGCAGCGCACCCCACCGGGTCTTGGACCCGCTCAGCCCAGCGTGTCGAGCAGCGAACCGGTCATCCGGTCTTGCGCGCGGAAGACCGCCAGGTTGGCGAGGATGACATTCTTCGCCTGGAGCTGACTGACCACATCCGCCTCAAGCGAGTGGCCCGGTTGCGGCGCCTGGCGCAGCGTGGTGACAACGCCGCCCGCCGCTTCGGCGCCCTGCACCGCTTGCTGGCGCCGAAACCCTGCCGTGTTCAGGTTGGCAATGTTGTGCGCCGAAGCCTGCAGGCCGAGTTGCGCGGCAGACATGCCCGACAGGGCGATGGCAGAAGTCGAATTCATTGCGGGCGCGCCAGTGAAGAGAAGGCACCCGAAGGCTAGCGCATCGAAAGCCGTGCGCGCGTTCGGGCGCGTGAAAGTGACGCTTTCGTCGAACTTGTCACGCTGGCGGTGCGCAGGACCAACCCTCACCGAATGAAAACCATCCGCTACCCCACCGCCACGCTGAACACCCGCCCATCGTCGAGCAGCGCCGCCACGCCCCGCCCACCCGGCAGCGCGGCCGTCAT
>JANNGJ010000025.1:0-19302 GCA_031403815.1 Burkholderiales bacterium
GCGTTGCCCCATCGTCGACACCTTCTGGCAGACCGAAACCGGCGGCCACATGATCACGCCGTTGCCCGGCGTGACGACCCTGGTGCCGGGCTCCTGCACGCTGCCCTTCCCGGGCATCGATGCAGCGGTCGTTGATGAGGCTGGGCACGACGTGCCGAACGGGCAGGGCGGCATTCTGGTCGTCAAGAAGCCCTGGCCGAGCATGATCCGCACCATCTACGGCGACCCCGAGCGCTTCAAGAAAAGCTACTACCCGCCAGAGCTGAAGGGCTACTACCTCGCCGGCGACGGCGCCATCCGCGACGCCACCACGGGCTACTTCACGATCACGGGGCGCATCGACGACGTGCTCAACGTCTCGGGCCACCGCATGGGCACGATGGAGATCGAGAGTGCGCTGGTCTCCTGCACCGAGCTGGTGGCCGAAGCGGCTGTCGTCGGTCGCCCCGACGACACCACGGGCGAAGCCATCTGTGCCTTCGTGGTCCTGAAGCGCTCGCGGCCGACCGGCGACGAGGCCAAGCAGATCGCCAACGAGCTGCGCAACTGGGTGGCCAAGGAGATCGGGCCGATTGCCAAGCCCAAGGACATCCGCTTCGGCGACAACCTGCCCAAGACACGCAGCGGCAAGATCATGCGCCGCTTGCTGCGCTCGATCGCCCGCGGCGAGACCATCACCCAGGACACCTCGACACTGGAGAACCCGGCGATCCTGGAGCAACTTGCCCAAAGCCTTTGATCCGCGTGGAGATGTAAAGCCCAGCGGGCGTGTGCGCTGCGGGTGCGTGGCCGGCGTTAGGATTCACCCCGGAACGACTCCGTAGGCGAAGCACCATGCGCCTCATCCTCAGCCTGCTCACCCTGGTGGCTGCGACGACGTCTGCGCAGGCGGGCGGGAGCGTTCAGGTCAGCTTCGTGCAGCCGAGCAACTTCAGCGACGTGCGAGACAGCGCCCACCGCACCGAGGACACCCTGGCAGCCCTGCAGCGCCACTTCGAAGCGATAGGCTCGCAGCACCTTGCCACGGGTCAGACGTTGAAGATCGAAGTGCTCGATGTCGATCTGGCCGGTGAAGTTCGGCACGGCATGCGCGCCAACGACGTCCGCGTGCTGCGTGGCCGGGCCGACTGGCCGCGCCTGCAACTGCGCTACACCCTGGAGTCACCCGGTGCGCCGGCCAGGCGTGGCGCTGCCACGCTGGCCGACCTGGTCTACCTGGAGCGTTCGCTCCCCCTGCACAACAACGACGCGCTGCCCTATGAACGGCGCATGCTCGAAGACTGGTTCAAGGCCGAGTTCGGTGCGGCGCCGCGCTGATCAGCTGATCACGTAAGCGGCCGCGCCGGTTGCGATCAGCGTGCCCTGGTCGTTGCTCAGGCGCATCTGGGTCGAGCCGATGCGTCCGCCCAGGCGCATGACTTCAGCACTGGCCAGGAACGACGCCCCCACGCCGGGGCGCAGGTAATCGACGCGCAGATCGATGGTGCTCATCTTCGCAAAGCGCTGCATCACTTGCGGCGTGCTCTCTTCGGCGTGTTTCTCGCCGATCGCCACCATCAGCGCGAAGCCGCCCATCGCGTCGAGGGTGGCCGAGATCACGCCGCCATGCAGGTTGCCGTTGAAGTAGTTCCCGACCAACTGCGGCCGCATCGTTAGGCGGATGCGCGGCTCGGGCGAGCGCGCCGACTCGATCTCCAGGCCCAGCGTCTGGTTGAAGACGATGCGGTGTTGGAACAGATCGGCCAGAGCAGCATCGAGGCGCGCTTGCTCTTCGGCGCTGCGGCGTGGGGCGAGGGCATGGGTCGTCATGGTCGCATCGTAGCGGGCCGGCCCAGCGACGGCATTTGGGCGAAACTCGGCCCATGAGTCCGCGCCAGCGCCACGACCGCCTCGACGCCTTGCGCGGCGTGGCCATCGTCTGGATGGCGCTGTTCCACTTCTGCTTCGACCTGAACCACTTCAACCTGCTGGCGCCGAAACAGAACTTCTACACCGATCCACTCTGGACCCTGCAACGCGCGGCCATCGTCAGCCTGTTTGTGTTCACCGCCGGTCTGGCGCAGGCGGTGGCGCTCGATGCCGGCCAGGGCTGGTCTCGCTTCTGGCGCCGCTGGGCACAGATCGCCGGTTGTGCCGTGCTGGTGTCGGCCGGCTCGGCCCTGATGTTCCCCAAGAGCTGGATCAGTTTCGGCATCCTGCACGGCATCGCGCTGATGCTGATCGGCGCGCGCCTGGCTGCGCCGCTCGGCAGGTGGCTGTGGCCGCTGGGCCTCGCGCTGGTGTTGCTGCCACAGTGGCTGCAACACCCGTTCTTCGACACGCGCTGGACCAACTGGCTCGGCCTGGTCACGCGCAAGCCGGTGACGGAAGACTTTGCGCCCGTGCTGCCCTGGTTGGGCGTGATGCTGTGGGGCCTGGCAGCCGGCCAGTGGCTGCTGGCCCACCGTCGCGGCGCCCTGGCCGGCGCGGCGCCTCGGCTGCTGCGACCTTTGGCGGGGCTCGGCCGCTGGTCGCTCAGCTTCTACATGGTTCACCAGCCGGTCTTGATCGGGGGCCTGCTGGCGTGGCGCTGGCTGACAGCGGCCTGAGACGCTGCGCGTCATTGCGACGCGCTGGCCAATCCGTGCGTTTGCTCACAATCCACGCTTCAAGTTCGAGCCGCTCGCGCCGAAGAACAGCGACAACGGGTTGAAGTTTGGCCACAACGGTGGCGAGTTCGGCCCAGGGAGCCCCTGTCATGTCCATCGCCGCCATCTCCTCTAGCTTTGTGTCCGCCGTTCGCGCCATTGCGAGCGGCGCTCCGGTGCAGCCCGTGTCGGGCACGCCAGCGGTGACGCGCCACACCGAAGGCGGCGGGCGCCGCCACGAACTCGCCGATGCCATGAACCAGGTGCTCGGCCTCGACGGCGAGGCGAGCAAGGCGCAGGACCAGGCTGTGTTTCGCTTCGCCCACGCCCTGATGCAGGACCTGCGTAGCATCGACGGCGCTGCGGCGCCCGGCCCGGGCCGCGGCCACGCCTGGGGCCGCCGCGAGTGGAGCGACCTGCCGCAGCGCATAAACGCACTGGCCACGGCGGCAGGCGCGCCCGCGGCCACGCCGCCGGCCCCGGCCCCGGCCCCGGCCGAACAGCCTGCGGTAGCGGTCGTGGCAACGGCGGCGCCCGCCACCGCGCCCGTGGCGCCGGCGCTGGCCGCCGAGCCGGCTGGCGCCGAATTGCCACCGCAGCCCAACCCGATCACAACCACCAGCGCTGCGGTGCACCTGATGCAGGTGCCGACCTCGCGCTTGCTCGAGGCCTTTGCCGCTCTGCGCAGCGCGCTCGGCGACCAGGCCGAGCCCAGCACGCCCAGCAGTCCTCGCGCGGACCTGGCGGCCCTGCTCGACCGCCTGGCCGACGAACTCGGCACCGGGGCTGCCGCCGATCTGCCAGCGGGCAGCGTGCTGAACCTGACCGCCTGAGCCCGGCCTCTCTGGTCGCCCCGGGGGTATCGGCCGGTACGCCTTGTATCGGCGCGCGAACGGCGTAGCATGGTGCGCTCATCGCCCCGCGAATGCTGTCCTCGCCTGCCGCGATGCACTCGGGCGCTGCCATGAGGGCCGCGGCGCTTCGAGGTTGCCATGCAGTCCAGGCACGGCCCTCGTTCAACCATCGAGGAGGGTGACCATGTTCACCTACATCGGGCTTCTGAACTTTACCGACAAGGGCATCCAGAGCATCAAGGACAGCCCCAAGCGCGCTGCCGCGGCCAAGGAAGCGGCCAAGAAATACGGCGTCAACATGCGCGAGGTCTATTGGACGATGGGCGAGCACGATCTGGTGTGCGTACTTGAAGCCGACAGCGAAGCCTCGCTGACGGCCTTCAATCTGGCCATCGCGATGCAAGGCAATGTGCGCTCGAAGTCGCTGCGCGCCTTCACCGCCAGCGAGATGGAAACCGTGCTGGCCAAGCTACCGTAGGCGCACGGCCCATGGAACAGGCCTCGACCCCGACGGGCACCGCGACGGCTGCGCTGCCCCAACTGGCCGGTGGCCTGTTCCTCAGCGACGGTGGCCTCGAAACCTCGCTGATCTACCTCGACAGCATCGACCTGCCGCAGTTCGCGGCCTTCCCCTTGCTGGGCAGCGAAGCCGGGTGGGCGCAACTCGAGCGCTACTACCGGCCTTACCTCGAGCTGGCTGCGGCCACACCAGGCGCCGGCTACGTGCTCGAAACCCCCACCTGGCGCGCCAGCGCCGATTGGGGCGCGCTGCTCGGTTGGGATGCCGCCCGGCTGGCTGCCATCAACCGAGAGGCGGTGCAACGGCTGCGCGTGCTGCGCGACGCGTGGCAGCCGTGCCTTACCGGGCCCATCGTCTTAGCCGGCGTCATCGGCCCGCGCGGCGACGGCTACATCGCCGATGCGCCCGACAGTGCCGAAGCCGCCGCGGCGTTTCACTGTGCGCAGGCCACGGCGCTGCGCGAAGGCGGCGTGGACATGATCTGTGCCGTGACGATGACCACTTCAGCCGAGGCCCTGGGCGTGGCCAACGCCGCAGCAGCGGTGGGTGTGCCGGTGTCGATTTCCTTCACCGTGGAGACCGATGGCCGCCTGCCCAACGGCGAAGGCCTGCGTGAAGCGATCGAACGCGTCGATGCCGAAGCCCGCGTGGCGCCGGCCTACTTCGGCATCAACTGCGCGCACCCGAGCCACTTCGATGGCGTGTTCGCCGACGGCGGCGTTTGGGCCTCGCGCATCCAATCGCTGCGTGCGAATGCGTCGGCGCGCAGCCATGCCGAGCTCGACGCGGCCACCGAACTCGATATCGGCGACCTGCCCGATCTGGCCGATCGCTACCGCCGGCTGCGCGCACCGCTGCCCAGGCTCAACGTGCTCGGCGGCTGCTGCGGCACCGACGCGCGGCACCTGAGTGCGATCCGCGACGCCTGGATTCGCTGAAGAACCACACGTGCCGCGACAGGCTCGTGCACCGAGCAGCGGCTCGCAATGCACCACCCGCGTCAGCGGAGCCTGCACCGCAGAGTCTGACCAGCACGGCTTCGAGCCAGAGGCTGGCGTGCAGGCCAGCCCCGACGACGAGCGCGTGTGGGTGGCGCCAGTGAGCGACGTCTGTTGCCGCGCGGGCATGGGGACCAAAGACCGCAGCTACCATCACGCCATGCCCCACCTCGTCGCACCAGGTTGCCCATGAGCAACCGCATCCTGTTCGGCTTTCATGCCGTCACCGTGCGTCTCAAGACCGCGCCCGAGTCCGTGCTCGAGATCCATCTTGACCCGCAGCGCCGCGACGCGCGCATGCGCCAGTTCGCCGAGCGCGCGCGTGAGGCCGGCACCAAGCTTGTCGACAGCAGCGACGGTGCCCTGACGGCGCTGGCCGGCACGACGCGGCACCAGGGCGTGGTGGCGCGCGTGAATGCGCTGGCATTGCGCCACTCCCTCGACGAAGTTCTCGAGGCGGTGCAGGGCCCGCCCCTGGTGTTGGTGCTCGATGGCGTGACGGACCCGCACAACCTCGGCGCCTGCCTGCGCGTGGCCGACGGCGCCGGCGCCCACGCCGTGGTCGCACCCAAGGACCATGCGGTCGGGCTCAACGCCACCGTGGCCAAAGTGGCCAGCGGCGCCGCCGAGACGGTGCCCTACCTGATGGTCACCAACTTGGCGCGTTCACTCAACGAGATGAAGGAGCGCGACATCCGCATCGTCGGCACCAGCGACGACGCCGACCGAACGCTCTATGACCTCGACCTCTCGGGCCCTGTGGCCCTGGTGCTCGGGGCCGAAGGCAGCGGCCTGCGCCAGCTCACACGCAAGACTTGCGACGACCTCGTGCGCATCCCGATGGCCGGGGCGGTGGAAAGCCTGAACGTCTCAGTGGCCGCAGGCGTGTGCCTGTTCGAGGCCCTGCGTCAGCGGCGGGCGCGCGATTCGGGCTGAGCCCGCATCGCGTTCAATCGTGTCAGAGCGAGCAGTTGCTGGCGCCAATGCGACGCAACCCAACTCGGTATCAGGCCCAACCCAGTGCACCGGCGGCGGCGCCGGCTGCGATCACCCACACCGGGTTGAGGGGTGTCTTGAGCGTCAACACCATCGTCGCGCCAACCAGCAGCCAGGCGCCCGGCACGCGTACCAGCGGCAGCGCCAGCACCACGCCGGTCGAGAGCAGCAAGCCGACCGTGATCGGTGCCATGCCGGCGACGAAGGCGCGCACGCCGCGGCTCTCACGCCGTTTGCGGCCCCAGCGTGTGGCCGCCAGGGCCAGCGTCGTGCTGGGGATCAGCATGCCGAGCAGGGCCACCGCGGCGCCGCCGAAGCCGGCCACGGCGTAGCCGATCACGGGCACGAACAGCAGGTTGGGCCCGGGCGAGGCCTGGGCCAGGGCGATGGCCGCGCTGAACTGGACGTCATCGATCCAGCCGCGCTGGTCAACGATGTAGCGGTGTATCTCTGGTGCCACCGCCACCGCGCCGCCGATGGCCAGCATCGACATCGCCAGGAAGTGACCGAACAGGGCCCACCAGTCGGCGGTCGTGAAGCTCACCGCGCGCGCCCGAGTTGCCACCAGGCGGTCAGCACGGCCACGCCGCCGATGCCGAGCACGGCATAGGCCATCGGCCAGCGCATCACGCCGACAGCGACCAGCGTGACGCCGAGGGCCGCGGCACAGGGCCAGCGCCCCAGCGGGTTGCGCGCCAAGGTCGGCAAGAGTTTGAGGGCCATGGCCATGATCAGCCCGGCGGCCACGGCGCCCATGCCGCGCAGGGCGCCCGCCACCATCGGCTCGGCGGCGAAGCGCGAGTACAGCACGGCCAGCGTCATCACGATGAGCAGCGGCAGGGCCAGCAGGCCGGCCAGTGCCGCGAACGCGCCGCGCCAGCCAAAGAAGCGGTCACCGATCATCAGCGCCAGGTTGACCACGTTCGGGCCCGGCAGCACTTGCCCGACCGACAGGGTCTCGACGAATTCTTCGCGCGTCAACCACTGCCGGCGCTCCACCAGTTCGCGCTGGGCGATGGGCAGTACGCCGCCAAAACCCTGCAGCGCCAGGGCACTGAACACACGCAGCAACTCACCTGGCGAGCGCGGCGCCGGAGGGCTCAACGAATCACCTTTAGCGCGTCGGGGTTGACGATGTTGCTCGGGTTCTGGTTGATGAAGTTGACGACGTTGTCGAAGGCAGCGCCGAAGTACATCTCATAGCTGTCTTGCTCGACATAGCCGATGTGCGGCGTGCACACCGCGTTCTCCAGCCGCAGCAGCGGGTGGCCCTGCAGGATCGGCTCGCTCTCGAATGCATCGACGGCGGCCATGCCGGGGCGGCCGCGGTTTAGCGCCGAAACCAGCGCGCCCTCGGTCAACAGCTCAGCGCGCGAGGTGTTGACGAAGAGGGCGGTCGGCTTCATGCGCGACAAATCGTCCATGGTCACGATGCCGCGCGTGGCCGGCACCAGGCGCAAGTGCACCGACAGCACATCGCAGACCTCGAAGAAGGCCTGGCGGGTCGGGGCCGGCAGGTGGCCGTCGGCGCGCGCCTTGTCGCGTGAGCTCTCGCTGCCCCACACGGTGACCTGCATACCGAAGGCGCGGCCGTAGCCGGCGATGCGCTGGCCGATCTTGCCGTAGCCCCAGACGCCGAGCGTCTTGCCTTCGAGCTTCATGCCGATGCCGAAGTTGGGCGGCATCGAGGCCGTCTTCAGCCCCGACTGCTGCCAGGCGCCGTGCTTGAGGTTGGCGATGTACTGCGGCAGGCGCCGCATCGAGGCCATGATCAGGGCCCAGGTCAGCTCGGCCGGCGCCACCGGCGAGCCCGTGCCTTCGGCCACAGCGATGCCCAGGCGGGTGCAGGTGTCGATGTCGATGTGCGGCCCGGCGCGGCCGGTCTGCGAGATCAGACGCAGTTTTGGCAGCTTCTCGAGCAACTGGCGTGGGAAAGCGGTGCGCTCGCGAATCAGCACCAGCACTTCGGCGTCACGCAGCCGGATCGACAACTGGCCGATGCCCTTGACCGTGTTGGTGAAAACCTTGGCGTTGAGGTGCTCCAGCTTGCTGGCGCACTGCAGCTTGCGCACCGCGTCTTGGTAGTCGTCGAGGATGATGATGTTCATGGCGAGGCGCAGTAGCCCCCGATTCTGCCTTGCGCGCTACCATGCAGCCCGCTTTCACCCGGAGACACCCATGACCCTCTCGATGCACTCGGCCAGCGCGCCGGTGTTTGCCCGCATGCTCAGCAACCTGCTTAGCTGGCTCGACAAGGCCGAAGCCCACGCCGCCGCGCGCAAGTTCGACAGCGCCAACTACCTCGGCCTGCGCCTGGCGCCCGACATGCTGCCCTTCACGCGCCAGATCCAGATCGCCAGCGACGCCGCCAAGGCCTGCATGGCCCGGCTGGCCGGCGTCGAGGCGCCGAAGTGGGAAGACAACGAAGCTTCGTTCGAAGACCTGCGCGCCCGCGTGCGCAAGACCATCGACTACGTCAACTCTTTCAGCGCCGCGCAGATCGACGGCAGCGACGCACGCGAGATTCTGGTGCCGCGCCGCACCAGCGAGCCGCTGGTATTCACCGGCGAAAACTTCCTCAAGCACTACGCGCTGCCCAACCTGTATTTCCACCTCACCACGGCCTACGCGGTGCTGCGGCACGCCGGGGTCGAACTCGGCAAGGCCGACTTCCTGGGCGGGCGCTGAGCCCAGGCTCAAGCCGGCCGCGTCGGCGGCCCAGGCGGCCGGGGTTTGGTGCGGCGGTCGAAGCGCTGTCCGAGCCAGTCCAGTCGCCTTTGCGCTTCGGCCTGCGTGTGGTGCAGCGCCAGCAGCTGGAACATCTCGGGCCGTAGCTGCCACAACTCCGACAGCGAGTGCGTGTGACTCAGGCGCTCGCTGAGGGCCCGGGCCTTGAGGCTGGGTACGTCAGCCAGGCAACTGACAAATGCAGCGCGCGCCTCCGAGGTGACGATGGGCGGGCGCCTTGGCCGCTCTGGCCAGCCGAGTGCGCGGCTGATCTGCTGCCATGCGGTGGTTCGCGGCGCAGGTGCCGGCTCCGCCGCCGCAGCGAACTGGAGTGGTTGGGTCGGTAGGTCAGGGGGCAGCGTCGCGGCAGGCATGCGCCAGTGTGTTCGGCGCACCCTGGGCACGAAGCGTGAAATAAGACCGCTCTTGCCCCCCAGTTCCGCAGGGTCCGCGCGGCGCCTGCCAGCTCACACCGGTCCGTACAACACCTTGCGCTGCGGCGTGTAAGCCCACCACGGGGCTGCGGCTGCGCCACGCATGAAGTCGGTGGCGGCCATGAAGGTGTCGAGCACACACGGGTCCTGGCGCTGGCCGGTGGCAGCACACAAGGCTTGGTAGAGCACAAAGGGGTCGCGGCCCTGCAGTTCGCGCGGGCTGTGTACGCCGATCAGGCGCAAATCAGCCGCCAGCGAGGGCCCGATGTTGGGTAGCTGCTCAAGCGCCTCACACGCGCTGGGGTGCGAAGCCTTGGGCTGCTTAATGCGGGTGGCGATGCTCACATCATCATGTTGTTGTTGCGGATCAGCCCGACGGCCAGGCCTTCCAGTTCGAACTGCGTTTCGCCCGGCGTGACCAGGATGGTTTCGAAATCGGGGTTCTCGGGGATCAGCTCAATGCCGTGGCGGCTGCGCTTGAAGCGTTTGACGGTGACATCGTCACCCAGGCGCGCGACGACGATCTGGCCGTTCTTGGCGTCCTTGGCCTTTTGCACCGCGAGCAGGTCGCCGTCCATGATGCCTGCGTCACGCATGCTCATGCCGCGCACCTTGAGCAGGTAGTCGGGCTTGCGCGCGAACATGCTGGCCTCGACCACATAGGTCTGGTCGATGTGCTCCTGGGCCAGGATCGGGCTGCCAGCAGCCACACGGCCCACCAGCGGCAGCGTGAGCTGGGCCACGCCCACCAAGGGCAGGCTGAACTGCATGCTGCGCGCCGCGTTCAGGGCGCGAAGCGTCTCAGTGCGCAGGCGAATGCCGCGCGAAGTGCCGCCCACCAGCTCAATCACGCCCTTGCGCGCCAGCGCCTGCAAGTGCTCTTCCGCCGCGTTGGGTGAGCGAAAGCCGAGCTCGGCGGCGATTTCGGCCCGCGTGGGCGGCGCGCCGGTGCGCTCGATGGCGCTCTGCACGAGTTCGAGGATCTGCTGCTGACGGTCGGTAAGCTTGGGGCGTTCTTCGAGCATGGCCACGGTCCAGACTGGGCTGGTGGTTTGTCCAGTGGCTGTATTTTTATCCAGATGGCGCCGCAATGCAATCCAAAATCGTGATTCTGGGCACCGGCGGCACGATTGCCGGCACCGCCGCCACCGCCACCGACACGGTCGGCTACAACTCGGCCCAGCTAGGTGTGGCCCAACTGGTGGCTGCCGTGCCGCCTTTGGCCGAGTTCGCCGGGCAGGGCATCGAGTGCGAGCAAGTGGCGCAACTCGACAGCAAGGACATGGACCACGCCACCTGGCAGCGCCTGGCGCAGCGCGCGGCGTGGCACCTGGCACGCGCCGAGGTGGCCGGCGTGGTGGTCACCCACGGCACCGACACCCTGGAAGAAACCGCCTACTTCCTGCACCGCGTGCTGGCACCCCGCAAGCCGCTGGTGCTGACGGCCGCGATGCGCCCGGCCACCTCGCTGCAGGCCGACGGGCCGCAGAACCTGCTCGATGCCGTGACGGTTGCGTGCAGCGCTGCGGCGCAGGGTGTCCTGGTGTTGATCGCCGGCCGCGTCTGGGCCGGCGCCGAGGTGCGCAAAGTCCACAGCCACCGCCTCGATGCCTTTGCTGGCGGCGACGCCGGGCCTCTGGCGCAGATCGAGGACGGCCAGCCGCGCTGGTGGCGCAACGTGCCGCTGTGCGACGCCATCGGCCTGCAGCGCATCGAGCGTGACGTCGCTGGCTGGCCGCGCGTTGAGATCGTGCTCAATCACGCGGGTGCCGGTGGCGCGCTCGTCGATGCGCTGGTGGCTCAGGGCGTGCAGGGCCTCGTCGCGGCCGGCACCGGCAATGGCACCCTAAGCGCGGCGCTCGAAGCGGCATTGCTTCGCGCGCAAGCGCAGGGGGTGCGTGTGCTGCGCGCCACGCGCTGCGCGGCTGGGACGGTGCGCGGCGCAGCGCCGCTGCCATCGGCCGGCGCGCTCAGTGCGGTGCAGGCGCGTGTCGAGTTGCTGGTGCAGCTTTTGGCGTGAGCGCGCGGCTCAGCGGGGCCGTTCGAATCCGGCCAAATCGGCCGCGGACGCTTTGTAGGCGTGCAACACGCCCGGAATCAGCCGGTAGCCGCTGAAGTCAAAGCTCGCAGCCAGTGGCGCACCGAGGCTCCCATCGCTGTTGATGCCGAGGCAGTTGGCGAAGCTGCCGATGTCGCACTGGATGCGAATGGGCGTGCTGCCATTGGGCTTGAAGTACACATCGAACTGGGTGCCGGTGCCGTTCTGCGTCACGGAGTAGTCGTTGTCGGTGCCGGCCAGCACAAGGTAGCTGCCGTCGGCAAGACGGGGGCCGATGGTCAGGCCCTCCCACTTCTCGGGCGACACGGTACCAAGCTGCGTGGCGAGAGAGGGGTGCGCCAGGGTGGGCGCGGCCGCTAAATCGAGCCACGGCGTGGGCGCCTTGGTCACGGGGGCGAACGAGCCTGCCGGCGCCGTGAGCAGGTTGATCCCGGTGACGTCGCTGGCGCCTGCCAAGCTGATGTGGAACACCTTCTTGTTCGGCGAGGACGTGTTGGCGTCGGGTACGCCGAGCCCACGGTTGTTGCGTTCCAGGACCAGGAACTCGGTGTCGTTGAGTGCCACCAGCGCCGAGATGCCGCGTCCCTGCGAACTGCCCTCCATGCGGTAAGCGTATTGCGCCTTGACGCGGGTCGTGCGGGTGTCGAAGGCAACGATGCGGTTGAGGGTGCCGGCACTGCCGCCTTCATCGAGCATCGCGCTCTGCAGCATGGCATACACAGTGCCGCCGTCGGGGCTGATGGCGAGGCCCTCGAAGCCTCGGTTGGTGCGCTTGCCCGCGCTGTTGCCAAGGTCGTTGGCGAAGTTGGCGACGCCGCTGACCGCATTGCGCGGCACCAGGTTGGCGGGGGTCTCGTAGCGTCGTACGACGCGGCCGGCGCCATTGATCTCGACCAATGAGGGACCGTATTCGTCGCTCACCAGCAGATGCCCCGTCAGCGGATGCACCACGATGCCCTCGGGATCGAAGGCCAGTTCAAGCGCACCGGCCACCTCGGGTGCAAAGCCGTCCAGCGCCGCGCCGCCCTTGCGGAAGATGAGGGTTCGCAGCACCTGGAAGTTCGATATCGCGCCACTGGCCGGGTCGATATCGAGCTTGAACTGATGCACGCGGGTTTCGTACCGCAGGGTGCCGCCACCCGGGCCGCGATCAGACAGGGCCCACCACGCGTCACGCTTGGCGTCGTAGTAAATGTCAGAGAAGAAGCCCAGGCGACCGTCGTTGACCAGGGTGCCGCCAGAGGCGTCGAGCGTGTTGGCGTCGATCACCAGGCCGTTCACGAATGCGGGCGCCGCGAGAGCGGGCGCGGCGACAACGGCACAGGCCAGAGCGGCGCAAGCGAGGGCGGTACGGTGGCTCAAGTCAGATCCCCAAGAATGACGGAACGTGGAGCCTATGCAGCGCGGATGACGGCGTTGTGACAACGCGCTGACTGCCTGGCCGGGCATGCCGGCATCGTCGCGCAGAATCGACCCGTGACTCGCGACCTTGACCCTTACGCCCGATGACCGACAGTGAGTTGGCCGCCGTCTGCTGGCTGCGCGCGGTCGAGCAGGGCGCGGGCGATGCCGCACCCTGGCGCGAGGCCGACGCCGCCTGGGCCAGCGCCGAGGCGCGGCGCGCGGTCGGCGAGTACGACGACAGTGCCACCGCGCTGGCCTTCGTCGTGGCCCGCGCGAGTTTGGGGCAGCGGCGGCTGGCCGAGCGCGACCCTGCGTGGCGTGCGCCGATTCAGGGCGACGCGCAGGAGCCGCGCACCTGGCGCTGGCTGGTGTGGTTGGGCGCCGGCCTGCTGGCCGCGCTCATCGTCGGCAATGTGCTGGGTCCAACGCAACGCATCAACTTGCTGGCGCCGCCAGTGTTGCTGCTGCTGGTCTGGAACCTGGTGGTCTTTGTGCTGCTGCTGGTGGCGCCGGGCAAGGGCCCGTCCGCATGGCTGGCACGCCGGATCGAGGCGGCGCGCATGCACTTCTCCGGCCGCGGTGCCGCCGCGCCGCTCACGGCAGCGCGCGCCCGGTTTGCGGCCGAATGGGCCCTGGCCACGCGTGGCGTGCAACAGCCTCGCGTGGCCGCGGCGCTGCACATGGCGGCCGCCCTGCTGGCACTGGCGGTGGTGGCCTCGATGTACGTCGTCGGCCTAGCGTTCGACTACCGCGCGGGCTGGGACAGCACCTGGCTCGATGCCGAGGCGGTGCAGCGCCTGCTCGCCACGCTGTTGGCACCCGCCTCTGCGGTCAGCGGCATCGCGTTGCCTGACGCCGTTGAGCTGGCACGCTTGCGCTTTGCCGAAGGGAGCAGCGGGGAGCGTGCGGGGCGCTGGATTCACCTCTACGCCATCACGCTCGCGCTGCTCGTCATCGCACCGCGCTTGGCGTTGGCGGCCTGGGCCGCTTGGCGCGCGCGCCAAGCGGCGACGGGCCTGAGCCTGCCGCTGGATGAGCCCTACTTTCGCGCCTTGCTGCGCGACGGTCCGCAGCGGCCACGGCCGGTGACGGTGCTGCCCTACAGCTACACGCTGGGTGCCGCACAGCAGGCGGGTCTGGCGCAGGCGTTGGCCGCGGCCATTGGCCCCGGCGCGCAGCCGCGCCTGGTGCCCACCTTGCCGCTGGGCGCTGAAGACGATTTGAAGCTGCACCTGCCGAGCCGCCTGGCGCCCGACGTGGCCGCGCTTTTTGCCGCCAGCGCCACGCCCGAACGCGAGACGCATGGCGCCTTCGTGCGCGCCCTGGCGGCGGCCTTGCCGCGGGGCTCGCAACTTGCGGTGCTGGTCGACGAGTCCGGCCTGCGCCAGCACGCCGGCCGTGCCGGCGACGCCGAACTGCGCTTGACGCAGCGCCGCGCCGCGTGGCAGCGCCTGCTGCACGACCTGTCGCTGCCGGCGCCGCGCTTCATCGATCTGGCGCCGTGAGCACGCCGCGCCGACCCCAGCGCGAACACCGGAGTGCGAAGCGCGGAGCTGCCTGATGAGCGTTGAGCCCAAGACCCTGTCGCTGTCCCTCGTCTCGCACACCAACGTGGGCAAGACAACGCTGGCGCGCAGCCTGCTCGCGCGCGACATCGGCGAGGTGCGCGACGAAGCGCACGTGACGGAGGCCGCCGAGGCGCAGCTGCTGGTCGAATCACCGCAGGGCGACCGCTTGCTGTTGTGGGACACGCCCGGCTTCGGCGACAGCCTGCGCCTGGCCCAGCGCATGGCGCTGGCCGGCAACCCCATCGGTTGGCTGCTCACGGAAGTGTGGGACCGCTGGCGCGACCGCGCGTTCTGGTCGAGCCAGCGTGCCTTGAAGCATGTGTGGGAGCAGTGCGATGTGGTGCTCTACCTCGTCGATGCCAGCCAAGCGCCCGAAGACGTCGGTTACCTCGACGCTGAGTTGCAGGTGCTGTCCCTCACCGGCAAGCCGGCGATTGCGCTGCTGAACCAGTTGGGCGGTGTCGGTGAAGCGGCGGCGCTCGAGGCCCGTTGGCGCCAACGGCTTGAGGGCGCGCCGGGTGTGCATGCCGTGCTGCCGCTCGACGCGTTCTCGCGCTGCTGGGTGCAAGAGAGCGTGTTGTGGCAGGCCGTGGCGCCCCTGTTGCCGGCGGCGCAACAGGGCGCGTTCGAGCGTCTGCAAGCGGCCTGGCGCGAACGCCAGCGCACGGTGTGGCACGCGGCTATGGCCGAGCTGGCACGCCGCTTGGCGCATGCTGCGCTCGATGTGCAGGCACTCGACGCCGATGGCTGGCGCGCGTCGGTGCGTGCCCTCGGTGGCCGCCTGGGCAAGGCGCTGGGACTGCGTGATGACGACGCCGACGCGCCGCAGCAGCGCGCGATGGCGTTCTTGGCCGAGCGCCTGGACGAGGACGTGCAGCGCTCCACCGAGGCCTTGATCCGCCTGCACGGCCTGGACGGTCGCGCGGGCGGCGAGGTGCTGGCCAAACTCGCACGCCACTACGCAACGCGCAACCCGCTCGACGAGGGCCGCGCCGCGATCTGGGGCGGCGTGCTCACCGGTGCGCTTGCTGGCCTGAAGGCCGACGTCGCCAGCGGTGGCCTCACCCTCGGCGGTGGCCTGCTTGCTGGCGGCGTGCTCGGCGCACTCGCCGCCGCCGGTGCCGCGCGCGGCGTCAACCTCGTGCGTGGCGTGTCGCAGGCCGAACTGCGCTGGGATCCGCGTGTGCTCGACGCCTTGTTTGCGAGCGCCCTGCTCGGCTACCTGGCGGTTGCCCACCACGGTCGCGGGCGGGGGGCCTGGGTGGCGCAGGAGCCCCCGGCGGCATGGGTCGTCGCGGTCGACGCGGCGATGGCACGGCAGCACGCGCCACGTCAAGCGCTTTGGCAGCGCTCTGACGGTGAAGTCACCCGCGAGGCGCTAGCGCTTCGCGCCCAAGACCTGGTCGAGTCGGCGTGCGCCGATGTTTTGACCCGCCTGTACCCGACCTGCGGCAGTCTTCTGGTGCAGTGATGTGTCTTGCCGGCGGTGAGCCATTTTCAAGCATCTCGATTGCGAGCCAGTGGGCGGCAACGCCAACGACAAACTGGGGGGTCGATGGCAAGACAAGGAACAACAGTGACCCCGTCAACGTACACCCCTGTGCGTTGCATCTGCTTTGCTCACCACCGGGAGAATCGACAATGACACCGACCTTCAATCAGTTTGCGGCCGCATTGGCCCTGTCCATCGCGGCCGTCCTGCCGGCCAAAGCAGACTCCATCTTTTTCGAGGGCACGTTTGCCCCTGAGGCGCCGGGTGCCACCGGAACGGGAAGCCTGTTCATGGCGTACGACGACGACGCGAACACGCTGGCCATCAATGCGACTTGGTCGGGCCTGTCCGGCACGACCAACAACGCCCACATCCACTGCTGTACCGCGTCGGCAAACACGGGCACGGCGGGTGTGGCGCTGGCACAGAGTGGCATCCTGCCTGGGTTCCCTCTCGGCGTTTCCGGCGGCAGCTATGTCAGGCTGATCGACCTTGCTGCGACATCGTCCTACAGCGCCGCCTTTCTCACCGCGAGTGGCGGCACTTCCGCTTTGGCGGAAGCACGCCTGTTTTCCAATTTGGCCAGCGGCAACGCCTACTTCAACATCCATAGCACCACGTTTGGCGGCGGCGAGATCCGTGCATTCGTGACCGCGGTTCCAGAGCCCAGCACCTACGCGTCAATGCTGCTGGGCTTGGTTGTCCTGGGTGCCTGGATGCGTCGCCGGCGGCCCGTTTGAGCGGACCTCGCGACACGGAGTGGGTGATCAAGCGCCCGCTTCGTCGATCCGGGCAGGCGAGGCTGACTTCGACAGCTTGAGGCAGCGAGGGGCAGCTCAGCGCGACACTTCCATGCTCTCGAGTTGCTGCTGCAAGCCGAGCCAGCGCTCTTCGAGCATCGCCACTTCGGCAGCGATATGCGCGAGTTGCCGCCCGGCATCGGCGATCCCGGCGGGGGCCACGCGGCTGCCGGCGAGAGCGGCTTCGGTCTGGGCGCGCTCAGCGCCGAGCTTGGCCAGGCGCTGGTCGATCGTCGCCAATTCATTGCGCAGCGGCCGGGTCTGGTCGGCGAGCTTGGAGCGGGCCTGGCCTTTGGCCTTGCGGTCGTCGCGCGAGTTGTTGATGGCTGGCGCAAGGGGCTTCGACGGGCTCAGCCCGAACGGGTTGGGGGCTGGCTTCGTGCTCGACTTGGCAGCCGTGGCCGCGGGCGCCGGCGCTGCGGGCAGGGCGGCGCCCGGCACCGGCGGCGCCGGCATTCCGCGTGCGGCTGCGCGCGACACTTCGAGCAGCCACTTCTGGTAGTCATCGAGGTCGCCGTCGAAAGGCAGCACACCGCCGCGCGTGACCAGCCAGAACTCGTCGCAGACTTCGCGCAGCATCGCGCGGTCGTGGCTGACCAGCATCACGGTGCCTTCGAATTCGTTCAGTGCCATCGACAGCGCCTCGCGCGTGGTCAGGTCGAGGTGATTCGTCGGCTCGTCCAGCAGCAGCAGGTTGGGGCGCTGCCAGACGATGCCGGCCAGCACCAGGCGCGCGCGTTCGCCGCCTGACAGCGTGCCGACGCTCTGGTGCACCATGTCGCCGCCGAAATTGAACTGGCCGAGGAAGTTGCGCAGGCCTTGCTCGCGTCCGTCCTGCCCAGCCACGTTGAGTTCTCGCGCCATGCGCGTCATGCGTTGCAGGGGCGTGTCGTCTTCGTGCAGCAGGTCCATTTCCTGTTGCGCAAAGTAGCCGATGGCCAGGCCCTTGCCTTCCGTCATCTCGCCGGCAATCGGCTTGAGCGCGCGGGCAATGGTCTTGACCAGCGTCGATTTGCCCTGGCCGTTGGCGCCCAGGATGCCGATGCGTTGGCCGGCCAGCACGGTGCGGTTGACGTCGCGCACGATGACGGTGGCACCGTAGCCGCACATCAAGTCGCGCATCGCGAGCATCGGATTGGGCAGGTTCTGCGGCTCGCGGAACTCGAAGGCGAAGTCGCTGGCGGTGAGGATAGGCGCGATGCGCTCCATGCGCGCCAGCGCCTTGACACGGCTCTGCGCCTGCTTGGCCTTGCTGGCTTTGGCCTTGAAACGGTCGATGAAGAGTTGCAGGTGGGCGATGCGCTCCTGTTGCTTGCCGAACGCAGCCTGCTGCTGGCTCATGCGCTCGGCGCGCATCTCCTCGAAGCCCGAGTAGTTGGCGCCATAGCGCGTGACCTGGGCCTCGTCGACATGCAGGGTGACGCGCGTGATGGCATCCAGAAACTCGCGGTCGTGGCTGATGACCACCATGGTGCCGGGGAAGCGCAGCAGCCAGGCCTCGAGCCACACCAGTGCATCCAAATCGAGGTGGTTGGTCGGCTCGTCGAGCAAGAGCAAGTCGGCCGGGCACATCAGCGCGCGGGCCAGCTGCAAGCGCATGCGCCAGCCGCCGGAGAAGCTGTTCACCGGCGCGTCGAGCTGTTCGCTGCGAAAGCCCAGGCCGAGCAGCATGGCCTGCGCGCGCGAGCGGGCGTCGAAGCCGCCGGCTTCGTCGATCGCCATGTGCGCGTCGGCCATGGCGTGGCCGTCGTGCGCTTCTTCGGCGGCGGCCAGGGCGAGCATGGCGGCTGCCAGGGGCAGGTCGCCGTCGAGCACGTAGTCGGTCGCGCCTTGGCTGGTTTCGGGCATGTCCTGGGCCACTTCGCCCAGGCGCCAGCGCGGCGGCATTTCCACGTCGCCGGCATCGGCGTGCAGGCGCCGCGCCAAGAGTGCGAACAGGCTGGACTTGCCGGCGCCGTTACGGCCGACCAGGCCCGCGCGCTCGCCGGGGTTGAGGGTGAAATTGGCGCCTTGAAGGACGACTTTGACGCCACGGCGCAGGGTGACGTTGCGAACGGTGATCATGCAGGTTTCGTTTCTGGAATCAGGACAGTGCGGCCTTGCACGCGGCCGGCGCGCAAGTCCTCCAAGGCTTGGTTGGCTTCGGCCAGTGGCCGGGTGTGGCAATGGCAGCGCAGTTGGCCGGCGGCGGCCAGCGCCAGCGTGGCGCGCACATCGTCGCGCGTGCCGACGGCGCTGCCGACGATGCGGAACTCGCCGCTGACGATGGCCAGGGCCGAGAACTGCAGCGGCTCGGGCGGCAGGCCGACGACGGCCAGGGTACCGGCCGGGCGCAGGCATTTGAAGCCGAGGTCGAAGGCGGCGCGTGCTGCCGAGGTGACCACGGCGATGTGCGCGCCGCCGAGCGCGCGCACGGCCTTGGGTGTGTCGGGCGAGCGCGCGTCGAAGGCGTGCGCCGCGCCCTGCGCTCGGGCGGCGGCGAGCTTGTCGTCGGCGACATCGATGGCGATGACTTCGGCGCCGGCCGCCAGCGCGATCTGCAAGGCCAGGTGGCCCAGGCCGCCAACGCCGACCACGGCCACGCGCAGGCCGGGGCCGACGCCGGCGTTGTGCAGCGCGCGGTAGCTGGTGACGCCGGCGCAAAACAGCGGCGCCGCTTCGACGGATGACAGCGCCTCCGGAATCGGCAAGGCGTGGCTGGCCTTGGCGCGCATGAAGTCGGCGTAACCGCCATCGACCGTCATGCCGGTGACGGTGCCTTTGCGGCACAGGTTTTCGCGACCCCAGAGGCACAGCTCGCAGACACCGCAGGCATGGTGCAGC
>JANNGJ010000026.1:0-23363 GCA_031403815.1 Burkholderiales bacterium
CCCTTCATCTCGCGCGGCGACAAGAGCGGCACCCATGCGGCCGAGCTGCGCTTCTGGAAGCTGGCCGGCATCGACGCTGCCGCCAGTCCGCCCAAGGCCTACCGGGCCTGCGGCTGCGGCATGGGTCCGGCACTCAACATCGCGGCGTCGAGCAACGCCTACGCGCTCAGTGATCGCGGAACCTGGCTCAATTTCCAGAACCGCGGTGACTTGGCCGTCTTGGTTGAGGGCGACACGCGCCTCTTCAACCCGTATGGCGTGATGGTCGTCAACCCGGCCCGGCATCCGCATGTGAAGGCGGCGCTGGCGCAAACCTTTGCAGACTGGATCGTTTCGCCAGCGGGGCAGGCGTCGATCGCGAGCTACAAGGTGGGCGGCGAGCCGCTGTTCTTTCCTAACGCACCAGCGCGTTAGGCGCTGCTTGCCGCACGGCGCGGCGATGGTGGGTGTGTAAGGGTCGCATCCGAGTGCAAGTGCTTCCGGCAGCACAGACTTGTTTGTAAGCAGCCGAAATACCGTGTGATTTGCACGCGGCGTTTTGCCAGTGGGCAGCGCTAGAGTGACGATAGATCGGCCGTTAGAGCTGCATCAAGTCTGTCATCACACATGAAAAACTCAGTGGCGCTGCGCTTGCGTGCGGCTCAGGGATTTACGCTGATCGAGCTCATGATCGTCATCGCCATCGTGGCGATTCTGGCGGCCGTGGCACTGCCGGCCTACGGTGATTACCTGCGCCGCGGCCTGCTGCCCGAGGCCTTCACCAACCTGGCTGACTTCCGCGTGAAGATGGAGCAGTACTACCAGGACAACCGCAACTACGGCAACACGGGCGCTGCGGTCTGCGCCAACACGGCGACCAACCCGCCGACCTGGAACACCTTCGTGCCGAATGGCCCGCGCAACTTCACCTACACCTGCGCGCTCACGGGCACCTCAGGCAGCGGCAACCAGAGCTACACCCTGACGGCAAGCGGCAGTGGCGGGCGTGCAGTTGGGCATGTGTACACCCTCACGCAGGACAACTTGCAGCGCACCACCAGTTTCAAGGGCGCCACGGTGTCCAAGGCCTGCTGGGTCACGCGGGGGGCGGAGTGTTGAAGCGTCAGCGCGGCGTGTCGATGATCGAGATCGCGATCACGATGGCCTTGGCCGCCATACTGCTGTTCGCGGTGGCGCCTGAGGTCACCTCGATGATCGCCAACAGCCGCGTCCGCAGCAGCGCAGAGTCGCTGCAACAAGGGCTGCAGCAAGCGCGCAACGAAGCCCTGCGTCGCAATCGCGAGGTGACCTTCTGGCTGACCACAACGAATGCGGCCAGCACCTTGGACAACACCTGTGCCTTGTCGAGCACAGCGCGCGGTTGGGTCGTGAGCTTGAACGACCCGGCGGGTAAGTGCGCCGTGGCGAGTTCTGACGCGGTGGACCCGATGCTGGTGGAGAAGGCCGTTGGCGGTGGCATCGGCAGCAATGTCGCTGTCAATGCCCTGCAGGCCGATGGCGCCACGGCCGCCACGCAGGTTGTCTTCGACGGATTCGGGCGCGTCTCGACAGCCACCTCGATTGCCCGCCTTGACCTCGACAACGCCAACAGCAACAACAACTTCCGCCCGCTGCGGATCCAGATCACACGCGGCGGCAGCGTGCGCCTGTGTGAGCCGCGGGTGAGCGACACCGCTGACCCGCGCCGCTGCACCTGACTCCGAGGAGACCAACCCGATGCAACGTCACCACCCTTCCTCAATCCGTCGCTCGTCGCGGCGCCATGCGGCACGTCGCAGTGGCGGCTTCGTCATGCTCGAAGCGCTGGTGGCCGGCCTGATCTTTGCCGTTGGCGTACTCGGCATCGTCGGTCTGCAAGCCTCGATGACGCAGGCCCAGACCAGCAGCCAGTTCCGCGGTGAGGCCACCCACCTGGCCGGCGAACTGATCGGGCTGCTGTGGGCCGACCTGCCGGGTCTGACCAACTACAACACCGCCCAATGTGGCGGCTACGCACGGTGCAATGACTGGGCCAACAAGGTTGCGCGCACCTTGCCCGGTGCGGCCACCGTGGTGGCAGTGAACGCCGGCACCGGCGTGGTGACGATCTCGATCTCCTGGGCGACACGCGCGGGCGTGCAGACCTACACCACCAGCAGCGCGGTGGTGGCATGAGCGGCACGGCGTGCTCGCCGAGCCGGCGCCGAGAACGCGGCTTCACCCTCATCGAGTTGATGGTCGGCATGGTCATTGGCCTGCTGACGACGATCGTGATTGCCCAGGTGCTGGTGAGCACGGAAGGGCGGCGCCGAACCACGGTGTCGGGCTCCGAGGCCCAGGTCAATGGCGCGCTGGCGTTGTACTCCGTGCAGCGCGACGTGCAGATGTCGGGCTACGGCCTGACCAGCGCGATCGACGGCATCGGTTGCGAGATCCGCGCGCAACGCGGTGGGGTGGACTACAACTTCACCCTGGCGCCGGTCATCATTGGCAACGGCGCAGCCGGTGCGCCCGACAGCCTGCTGGTGATGCGCAGTGCGAAGTTGTCTTATTCGGTGCCGGCGCGTGTGGTCACCAACCACCCTCGCACCGCAGCCAACTTCTTCGTCAACACCACCCTGGGCACGGTGGATGGCGATTTGATGCTCGCTGTGCCCGGCATCATCGACGCCAACAACTGGTGCAGCGTGTTCAACGTCACCGGCATTGGCGGCGCCAGCCAGATCATTCACAACGCCGGCAGCAGCGGACCCTGGAACCAGCCCGGCGGCCAGACCATTTTCCCGACGGCGGGGTACGGGGCCATTGGCTCCTACGCGGCCGACCCGAC
The DNA here is from genome assembly GCA_031403815.1 of Burkholderiales bacterium. GTDB lineage: Bacteria > Pseudomonadota > Gammaproteobacteria > Burkholderiales > Burkholderiaceae_C > CADEEN01. Next base: position 2,810 of record JANNGJ010000026.1, read on the forward strand.
CAAGGGCTCCTACCTCATCAACCTGGGTCAGTTCGTGATCCAGCGGGTGCAGATCAGTGCCGGCCAGGTGTTGCAGGCAGAGACCTTCAGCACCGCCACCGCAGCCACCACCACGGAAGACCTGTTTCCGGACATCGTCAACCTGCAGGCGTTTTACGGCAAGGACACCGATGCCAACGGTGTCGTCGACACCTATGACAACACCACGCCGACCACGAGCGCGGACTGGCGCCAGGTGCTCAGCGTGCGCATCGCAATCGTGGCGCGCAGTGTGCAGATGGAGAAGGAAGACGTGACGACAACGCAGCCCCGCTGGGACGTGGGCAACGCCACCACGGTTGCGGGCTCGGCCGCGTGCGGGACCAGTCGCTGCGTCACTGTCATCGTCAATACACTGCCCGACTGGCAGCGCTACCGCTACAAGGTGTACGACACGGTCGTGCCCTTGCGCAACATGCTGTGGCGGTCGTGATGGCATCCCCTCGACCCGGCTTGCGTGCCGAGCGCGGCCTGTCTCTCCTGTTCGCGCTGCTCGCTCTGGCGGCGCTGTCACTGGCGGCAGTCGGTCTGGTGCGCAGCGTTGGCGGTGGCTCGCTGGCGGTCGGTAACCTGGGCTTCAAGATTGATGCCACCACCAGCGCCGACCGTGGCGGCGAGGCGGCCATCGCCTGGCTGCAAGCCAACAACACCGGTGTGACCCTGGACACCAACGTCGCTGCTTCGGGCTACTACGCCACTAGCACCGATGCGCTCGACGCTACTGGGCGCAACGTTGCAGCCGCAACGCGAGCCGTGGTGGACTGGAACAACGACAACTGCGCCAGTGTCAGCGGCGCCTATTCAGCCTGCGTCGACGCTTCGGCTGTGAACACAGTGGGTGGCAACAGCGTGAGTTGGGTCATCACGCGGCTGTGTGCTGCGGTTGGCAGCAAGAACGATGTCACCAACTCCTGCGCCACGACCTTGAGCAGCGGCACCGCCGATGACAGTGCCAGCGGTGGCCAGAGCTATGGCGAGAACGGCGGCTTCGCCAACACCATGACCGCGCCTTACTACCGCATCGTTGTGCGCAGCGTGGGTGGGCGCAATGCGGTGAGCTTCACCGAAACGATCGTCAATTTTTGAGCCGCTTGCTCTTAGCCCTGAAGCCGAGGCCTGATATGACCACTTCATTGCGCCGCCCAAGTTACCGCAGCCACGTGACTTCCACGGTGATGCTTGCGATGTCGTGCCAAATGCAGGTGCATGCCGCTGACATTGCGAGCACGCCACTGGCCACGCAGTCGTCAACCACGGTGCGCGCGAACATGATGTTCATCATGGACGACTCCGGCAGCATGGGCAACGACTACCTGCCCGACAACGCGGACTACAACAACCTGTGTTTCGGCTTCAGCGGCATCAACGGCGTCTTCTACAACCCGACGACCGTTTACACACCGCCCCTGACGGCTGCCGGCACGCCCATGCCCGACGCCAGCTTCACGGCCGCAAGGAACAACGGCTATTCAAGCTCCGGCGGTACGACCAACCTGAGCATTCTGAGCAACCTGACGACGCCGGTGACCCGAACCAGCGCGGCATCGAGCAACAACACCTCAAAGTTCTACTACGCCACCTACAACTCCACAAACCCGGTCACCCCGGTTTGTAGCGGTGGAAGCTATGACTGGACCACGTGGACCATCGTCACCAGCCTGCCAGCAGCGCAGCAGACCAACTACGCCAATTGGTACAGCTACTACCGCACCCGCCTGCTGACAATGAAGGGGGCAGTAGGCAAGGTGATGGGGGCCATCGACCCCTCACGCTTCCGCATCGGTTACTCGGCGATCAGCACCTCGTCTTATTTGGCCAGCAATTCCGGTTTTCTGCCGGTGGGTGACTTCGACCAGGGTACACAGCGGGCAGACTTTTACAGCAAGCTGTACGCGGCACCCGCTGGCGGCTACACGCCGCTGCGGCCCGCTTTGGAGAAGATCGGCAAATACTACGCGGGTCGACAACGCAACGGCACTGCCCTGCCCAGCGGCGTGGCAGATCCTTTGCAGTACGCCTGCCAGCGCAACTACGCCATCCTCACCACGGACGGCTACTGGAATAGGCAGGACGAACCCAACAGCAGCACCTATGAGCCGACACGCCTCGACGGAAGCACGCAGATCGGCAACCCTGACAGTGGCACCGCCATTCCTCGGCCGCGCCGTGATGATGGCCGCACGCAAGGCTCGAACTGGGTCACAGGGGGGGCGGGTGTGTCCAACAGCTTGGCAGACATTTCCGAGTACTTTTTCTCGACTGACTTGCGTGACTCGGCGGTTTCAGGCACCGCCTGCACCGGCTCTATCGCCACCCAGGATGTGTGTGCCAACAATGTCGGCTGGGAGAACGTGCCAAACGTCGGCACAGAGCAGGTCACGCACCAGCGCATGACGACCTACTCGCTCGGTCTGGGTGTGGCAGGCAACCTGGCCTACCGACCGGACTACGACACGGCGACCAGTGGCGACTATTTCAATATTCGCAATGGCTCGGTGGCGTGGCCCAACCCCAACGTGACCAGCACGTCGGATAACGTCGCGACCCGCGCCGACGACTTGTGGCACACCGCGGTGAACGGCCGTGGCCGCTACTACAGCGCATCCAACCCGGCCGACCTGGTGACCGGCCTGACTGGTGCGCTCGACACCATCGCCAGCACCACCGGCACCGGCGCCGCTGCAGCCACCAGCTCACAACAGCCCGTCAGCGGCGACAACTTCGTCTACCTGGCGCAGTACACCACCGTGCTGTGGGAGGGCAACCTCAAAGCTTTCACCATCGACCCGGCGAGCGCAGCTGTAGCGACCACCCCGCTGTGGGAGGCCAAGACGACGTTGCGCTCGCAAATCGCGGCCAACACCGACACCCGCACGATCTACTTCCGAAACCCGGCGGCATCAGGCACGCAGCGCTCTACTTTCACCCACACCAACCTGAACAGCGCAGGTTTGGGCGCCAGCTTCGTCAATGCCTGCCAGACCGGTAACTTCAGGTTGTCCCAGTGCGCCTCGCTCGTCGCTCAAGGAGCCGCAGTGCAGACCGCCGCCAACGACGGCGACAACCTGGTCAATTACCTGCGCGGCCGCAATGGGCTGGAAGACATCGTGGCCAATGCCGCCACCAGCCGCCTGTTCCGCGCGCGTCCGAACACGCCGCTGGGCGATATCGTCAATGCCGCGCCGGTGTATGTGAAGAGGCCGCCCTTCCGCTATGTTGATGCCGGCTACTCGACGTTCGCCGCCAGCCAGGCCAGCCGCACCGGTGTGGTCTATGTGGCGGCCAATGACGGCATGCTGCACGCCTTCAACGCCAGCACGGGCGCCGAGCTCTGGGCCTACGTGCCAACAGCCGTCATCGGCAACCTGTGGCGCCTGGCCGATGCCAACTACGACGTCAACCATCGCTACTTTGTCGATGGCGCACCGGTGGTGGGCGATGTTTTCGACGGCACCAACTGGCGCACCGTTTTGGTCGGTGGCTTGGGCGCGGGGGGGCGGGCCTACTACGCCCTGGACGTGACGGACCCCGCCAACCCGATTTCGCTTTGGGAGTTCAGCAGTGCCGACGACAACGACCTCGGTCAGACTTTCGGCAACCCGGTGATCACCAAGAACAAGGCCGGCACCTGGGTCGTGGCCTTCTCTTCCGGCTACAACAACACCACCCCCGGCAATGGCAACGGCCACTTGTTTGTGCGCAACGTCATCACGGGTGCGGCCATCTCGAAGATCGGGACCTTCACCGCACCGCTGGTGCCTGCTGGCACCACCACCACGCCGAGCGAGCTGGGCAAGATCACGCCCTGGCTCAACGCCGAGACCAACAACACGGCGGCGCGCATCTATGGCGGCGACATGTTGGGCAACATGTGGCGCTTCGACTTCGACGACAACATCGCACCGGCCGGCAACGAGGCCCTGGTGCTGGGCCGGGCGCTGACCGCGGGCGGCGTCGCCCAGCCCATCACCACCAAGCCGATTCTGGCCAAGGTGGGCAATGTCACGACCCTGCCGACGGTGAGCTTTGCCACGGGCCGCTACCTTGGCGCCAGCGACATTGGCGACACGACGATGCAGTCGATTTACGTGGTCAAGGACTCCCTGCTGCCGACCGGTCTGGGCACCTTGCGCAGCAGTGTCAACATGGTGCAGCAGACGATGGCCGCCGCCACCGTCAACGCCCAGGCAACGCGCCGTGTCACCACGGCGCAGCCGCTGGACTGGGCCACCCGCGATGGCTGGTACATCGACCTGTCAGTGAGCGCGGGTGAGCGCGTCAACGTCGACATGCTGCAGACATCACGCCTGCTGGCAGTAGCCTCCAACATTCCGTCGCCAACGCCGTGCAACCCGGGCGGCACGTCCTGGCTGTACAACTTCGACCTCACCACGGGGGTCATCGGCGAAGCGCTATTGAGCGATGCGCTGACCGCAGGCATGAACATCGTCAAGGTCGGCGACACCATCAAGCTCATCCAGTGGGACACCTTCGGCCGCCCGCGCGTGACCACGCCGACGATTCCCGGCGGCATCGGGTCAACTCTGCGCCGAAGCTCTTGGCGCGAACTGATCAACTGACCCCGCTTACGCCGCTGCCGGCAAGCCGCCCAGGCGCTGCGACAGCGCCGCGGCGGTAGCGCGCAGCGTCTGCGCGACCGTGCCGTCCCAACGGGCATCGAACGCAGCGCTCGGCCCGATCGTGGTCAAGGCCAGCACGATCTGGCCACGGGCGTCGAGCACCGGCGCGGCCATCGCGCTGACGCCGACCACTGCCAAATCGACGGCGCGCGCAATGCCGTGGCGCCGCACTTCCTCGGTGCGCACGGCAAACTCGGCGCGCGCCAGGCTGCGCGGGCGCAGGCTGCGGGTGGCGGCCTCGGGGAGGTGGGCGGCAAAGGCCCAGCCGCTGGCCGTGCCCGTCAGGCTCATCACTGCGCCGTGACGCATCGCCACGTGCACGGCAGTGGGCGCTTCGGCCACCCGGACGATCACTGGCCCGTGTTCGCCCCAGACCGCGATGGCCACGGTGTGCCCGAGCACATTCGCCAGGCCCTCGATCTCGGCGGTGGCCAGGCGCAGGGGGTCGTGCTGGTGCAGGGCGATCAAGCCGAGTTGCAGGGCCAAGGGGCCGAGGCCGTAGCGCCCACTGGCATCGTCTTGCTCAATCAGGCCGAGCTTGCCGAAACTCACCAGGTAAGGATGGGCCTTGGCGGGTGCCATGCCGGCGCCGTGGGCCAGGTCTTTCAGCGCCATCGGCGCGCCCTGCCGGGCCAGGGCCAGCAGCAAGCGGCCCCCGACTTCGACGCTCTGGATGCCGCGTTGGGCTGCAGGACGGGGCATGTGGGAGTTTGGCTTAGTAGAATTGATTAGACAATAACGAATGTTGACGCTAAGCTCAAGCGCTATCTGGGATGTCGTCACGGAAAGAACACTGCATGACCGCCACCAAGACTTTTGCTTCGCAAGCCGACCTGGAGGCCAAGCGCGTCAGCTTCACCAAGCTGTCTGACAACGCCTACGCCTACACCGCCGAGGGCGACCCCAACACCGGCATCATCATTGGCGACGACGCGGTGATGGTGATCGACACCCAGGCCACGCCAGTCATGGCGCAAGACGTGATCCGCCGCATCCGCGAGGTCACCGACCTGCCGATCAGGTATGTGGTGCTGAGTCACTACCACGCAGTGCGCGTGCTCGGCGCGTCGGCTTATGCGCCCGAACAAATCATCGCCAGCCGCGACACCTACGACTTGATCGTCGAGCGCGGCGAGCAAGACAAGGCCAGCGAAATCGGCCGTTTCCCGCGCCTGTTCCAGGCCGTCGAGTCGGTGCCGCCTGGCATGACCTGGCCGACCATCACCTTCGCCGGGCAGATGTCGATCTGGCTCGGCAAGCTGGAGGTGCAACTGATCCAGCTCGGGCGCGGCCACACCAAGGGCGACACCGTGGCCTGGCTGCCGGCGCAGAAGATCCTGTTCAGCGGCGATCTGGTTGAGTTCGACGCCACGCCCTATGCCGGCGATGCCTATTTCAGCGACTGGCCCGCCACGCTCGACAGGATTGCCGACCTCGAGCCGCGCGCCTTGGTGCCGGGCCGCGGCGCGGCCTTGACCACACCTGCCCAGGTGGCTGCGGGCCTGGCAGGTACGCGGGCCTTCATTGCCGATCTGTACGCCAGCGTGCAGGCGGGCGTCAAGGCCGGACAGGACCTGAACGCTGTGTACAAGGCCACCCTGGCCAAGCTCAGACCGAGCTACGGCCACTGGGTCATCTTTGACCACTGCATGCCCTTCGACGTGACCCGCGCCTATGACGAAGCCACGCAACACCGCGACCCGCGCATCTGGACCGCAGAGCGCGACATTGAAATGTGGAAGACCCTCGAGGGTTGACAACCTCCGTTCGCCCTGGGCCTGTCGAAGGGCATGCACCGTAGAAGGATGCTTCGACAAGCTCAGCACGAACGGGTCACAGGAACGGGCCATACCGGAGCTGACACCATGACCATCACCCAGCGCATTCACCACGTGGCCTATCGCTGCGTGGACGCCAAGCAAACCGTCGAGTGGTACCGCGAGCACTTGCAGATGGACTTTGTACTGGCCATCGCCGAAGACCAGGTGCCGTCCACCGGCGCGCCCGACCCCTACATGCATGTCTTTCTCGACGCAGGCCAGGGCAACGTGCTGGCCTTCTTCGAGCTGCCGAACGCGCCGGCGATGGGCCGTGACACCAACACGCCCGACTGGGTGCAGCACATTGCCTTCAAGGTTGACAGCCTGGCCACGCTCGAGGCGGCCAAGGCGCGGCTGGAGGCGGCGGGCATTGCGGTGGTCGGCCCGACCGAGCACACGATCTTCAAATCGATCTACTTCTTCGACCCCAATGGCCACCGCCTCGAACTCGCAGTCGATACCGCCACACCCGAGATGAACGCCAAGCTCGACAGCGTCAAATGGAACATGCTTGAGGAGTGGAGCCGCACCAAGCGCGCGCCCAAGCACGCAGCCTGGATGCACGAGAAGCACTGACCCACCATGGTCTTCGACAGGCTCAGCCCGAACGGGGTGTTTCCGTTCATCCTGAGCTTGTCGAAGGACCGCCCGGCGCGCGCCCTCCCGTTCGTCCTGAGCTTGTCGAAGGAAGGGGCGTCGCCAACATGCTGAGCACCTACACCTGGCCACGGTACGCGTACCACCGCGCACCTGAGCTGGACGCGCGCGACGCTTCAGCGCGCGTGCCGCTGGTCATCGTCGGCGCCGGCCCGGTGGGGCTGGCGGCGGCGATCGACGCTGCGCAGCGCGGCCTCAAGGTCATCGTGCTCGACGACGACAACACGGTGTCGATCGGCTCGCGCGGCGTCTGTTATGCCAAGCGCACGCTTGAGATCCTCGACCGGCTGGGCATCGCCGACCGCGTCGTCGCCAAGGGCGTGACCTGGAACGTGGGCCGAACTTTTCACGCTGAGCGCGAGGTCTTCAGTTTCGACCTCCTGCCCGAGGCCGGGCACCAGCGCCCCGGCATGGTCAACCTGCAGCAGTACCACCTTGAGCAGTATCTGGTCGAGCGGGCGATGGCGCTGCCGGCCATCGATCTGCGCTGGCAGCACAAGCTGGTATCTGTGCAGCCCGGCGACGATGGCGTGCTGCTCGAGATCGACACCGCCGACGGACGCTACCGCTTGCAGGCTGACTGGCTGATTGCTGCCGACGGCACGCGCAGCGTGGTGCGGCGCCAGCTTGGGCTGGACATCGAAGGCAAGGTGTTCCAGGACCGCTTCCTGATCGCCGACATCGTGCTCGACGGCGACCACTTCGCGCCCACGCGCACCGAGCGCCGCTTCTGGTTCGACCCACCCTTTCACCGCGGCGAAAGTGCGCTGATGCACCGCCAGGCCGACAACGTCTGGCGCATGGACTTCCAACTCGGCTGGGACGTCGACCCAGAGGTGGAGAAAGACCCGGAGCGTGTATGCGCCCGGGTTCGCGCCGCGCTCGACAGCCAGGGCTTGGCCCACCTGGGCTTCGCGCTGGAGTGGCTCAGCGTCTACACCTTCCAGTGCCGACGCATGGCGAAGTTTCGCCACGGCCGCGTGCTGTTCGTGGGCGACAGTGCGCACCAGGTCTCGCCCTTCGGCGCGCGCGGCGCCAACTCGGGCATCCAGGATGCCGACAACCTGGTGTGGAAGCTGCAACGCGTCATCGAGGGCGCTGCCCCGGACGCTCTGCTCGACAGCTACGACATCGAACGCGGCGCAGCGGCCGACGAGAACCTGCTGAACTCCACCCGCGCGACCGACTACATGACGCCCAAGAGCCGCGCCGCGCGCGTGCTGCGCGACGCAGTGCTGTCGCTGGCTGCCGAGGTGCCGGCCGGGCGCGCCTTGGTCAACAGCGGGCGCCTCTCGGTGCCCACCTTGCTGATCAACTCGCCGCTGAACACGCCCGACGCTGAAGCGTTCGAGGGCTGGATGGTGCCCGGCGCACCGCTCGACGATGCGCCGGTGCGCAGCGCCGAGGCCGCGGCGTGGCTGCTGCCGCACACCGGCCGGGGCTTCGTGCTGCTGCACTTCGGCGCGCCGGCCACAGCCATGACTGCCGCGGTCTCGGCCTGGGCGCAAGGCGCCGTTCCGGTGCACACGCTGGCGGTGCTGGCGCCGGGCGAGCCAGCGCCCCGTGGCCAGGCCTGGGTGACTGACATCGAAGGGCTGGCGGCGGCGCGCTGCGATGCGAAGCCCGGCACCACCTATCTCATCCGGCCCGACCAACACGTGGCCGCCCGTTGGCGAAGCTTCCATGCCGCGGCGGTTCGCGCCGCCCTCGCCACGGCGCTCGGCCACGCACCGGAACACCGTTCGGCCTGAACCTGCCCTTCGACAAGCGCGGGATGACCGCAACCCTTGCCCCCATGCTCAACACCCAGCCCCACTTCCACACGCCCGGCCAGCGCCACCGCCACGCCTACACGCCCGGCGACGACTTCTACGAGGCACTGGTCGCCGCCCACCAGGGCCTGACGGACGCACAGAGCGAGTTGCTCAACGCCCGCCTGGTGCTGCTGCTGGCCAACCATGTGGGCGACCTTGACGTTCTTCGCGAGGCCCTGGCGCTGGCGCGCGGGGGCGCCCTGACTGCGGGCACAACGGCCTAGCTTCGGGCTTGTTTCGCTGGCTGGCGGGTGCAGATGTACATGCCATCATGGGTTCTGCAACGACTGCCAGCGAGCGACCCATGCCCCTGATAACCATCCGCCTCGCTCGTCGCGAGACGCCTGTGACGCGCGAGCAGAAGGCCTTGCTGATCAGCGGCGTGACGCAACTGATGCACGACATCTTGGCCAAGCGCCCTGAAGATGTCGTCGTGCTGATCGACGAGATCGACCCCGACAACTGGGGGCAAGGTGGTCACAGCGCCAGCGTGCTGCGCCAACGCCGCCGCGGCGGCACAGACTGATCAAAAGCTGCCGGGCAGCAGGATGCGCTTGTCCACGTTGGCGAGTTGGGTGTGGCCGCAAAAGGCCATCGTCACGTCGAGTTCCTTGTGGATGATTTCGAGCGCGGCGGTCACGCCGGCTTCGCCCATCGCGCCCAGGCCGTAGGTGAAGGCGCGGCCAATCATGGTGCCGCGGGCGCCCAGGGCCCAGGCCTTGAGCACATCCTGGCCGGAGCGGATGCCGCCGTCCATCCAGACCTCGATGCGCGAGCCGACCGCATCGACGATGGCGGGCAGGGCGGCGATGGAGCTCGGCGCGCCATCGAGCTGGCGTCCGCCATGGTTGCTGACCACCAGCGCATCCGCGCCGCTGTCGGCGGCCAGGCGCGCGTCTTCCGCGTCCATGATGCCCTTCAGGATGAACTTGCCGCCCCAGCGCTCTTTGACCCAGGCCACGTCGGCCCAGGACAGGCGCGGGTCGAACTGCTCATTGGTCCAGGCCGCCAGCGAGCTCATGTCGCTGACGCCTTTCACATGCCCGACCAGATTGCGGAAGGTGTGGCGCCGCGTGCCCATCATGCCCAGCACCCAGCGTGGCTTGGACGCGATGTTGAGGATGTTGCCCAGCGTCGGAATCACCGAGGCGCGCATCTTGTTTTTCAGGTCCTTGTGGCGTCGGCCGATCACCTGCAAGTCGAGCGTCAGCACCAGCGCACTGCAGCGAGCCGCCTTGCAACGGTCGATCATGCGTGCCATGGCGTCGCGGTCGCGCATCATGTAGAGCTGGAACCAGAACGGTGCCGTGGTGTTCTCGGCCACGTCCTCGATCGAGCAGATGCTCATGGTTGACAGCGTGAAGGGCACACCAAACTTCTCGGCAGCACGCGCGGCGTGGATCTCGCCGTCGGCATGTTGCATGCCCGTGAGGCCGACCGGGGCCAGCGCGACCGGCATCTTCGCGTCCTGCCCGACCATGCGCACCGCGGTGCTGCGGTTCTCCATGTTCACGGCCACGCGCTGGCGCAACAAGATCTTCTGGAAGTCGTTGCTGTTGGCGCGGTAAGTGCCTTCGGTCCAGGAGCCGGAATCGGCATAGTCGTAGAACATCCGTGGCACGCGCTTCTCGGCGAGCACGCGCAGGTCTTCGATGTTGGTGATGACGGGCATGGCTTGAAATCTCCTGAGCCTGCATCCTAGCCGCCGCCGCGGCCGGCGTGCCGCAGGGCCGCCATGCGCACGCCCAGCAGGCGCAGGCGCCGCGACAAGTCCACCCGCTTCAGGCATTGGCCTGCGGCGGCGCGGATGGCCTCGACTTCGGCCGTCGGCTCGGCCAGTGTCAAGTCGCGCGTCACGGTCTTGAAGTCTTCGAAGCGCAGCTTGATGCCGACCGTCTTGCCGGCATAGCCTTTGCGATGCAGGTCGAGGGCCAGTTGCTGAACCAACTGGTCAAGCACGGCGCTGAGTTCGGCCCGGTCACGCACGGCGTGCAGATCCCGGTCGAAGGTGGTCTCACGGCTCATCGAGACTGGCTCGCTGCTCGTCGACAAGGCGCGGTCGTCGCGGCCGTGGGCGGCGTCGTTCAGCCAGCGGCCGTAGCTGCCGCCGAAATGCTCGACCAGCCAGCGCCGTTCACAGGCAGCGATCTCGCCGATGCTGCGAATGCCCAGGGCTTCGAGCTTGGCCGCGGCCTTGGGGCCGATGCCGTTGATGCGCCGCACCGGCAGCGGCCAGATGCGCGGGGCCAGGTCGGCATGCGTGAGCACGGTCAGGCCGTCAGGCTTGTCGAGCTCGCTGGCGATCTTGGCCAGCAATTTGTTTGGCGTGACGCCCACCGAGCAGGTCAGACCGGTGGCGCGGCGCACGTTGTTGCGGATCTCCTGGGCGATGGCGCGCACGCCGCCGAAGGGATCGTGGCCGACGCTGTCCTGGGCACCTGGGAGGTCGGTCAACTCGATGTAGATCTCGTCGATGCCGCGGTCTTCGATCAAGGGCGCGATCTCGGCCACGGCGGCCTTGAAGCGGCGCGAGTACAGGCGGTACTGCTCGAAATCGACCGGCAGCAGCACCGCGTCAGGTGCGCGCAGCGCGGCCTTCATCAAGCCCATGCCGGAGTGCACACCGACATCGCGGGCGGCATAGGTGGCCGTGGTGGCCACGCCGCGGCCGGTGTAGCCGGCGAGTTTGGCAAAGCGGCGCGTGCCATCGGCCAGCAGCACGGGCTGGTGGCGTCGGCCGCCGCCCACCACCACCGGCTGCCCGATCAGTTCGGGGTAGCGCAGCAGCTCCACCGAAGCATAGAAGGCGTCCATGTCGAGGTGGGCGATCCAGCGGCGGGGGCCACTCGGCAGCGAGCTCATGGTGTGGATTCTGCGGGCCACCGGCGTCACATTCACTTGCCAAAGTCTGGGCGACATGACTGATTTCGCTTGCAAATGGCAGATTTGCCCATTTACACTGCGAGCACAGCCTGACCCTGGCTGCGGCTAGCGCGCCGACGTCGTCGCGCGAGGAGAGCAAACATGAATCCCACAACCCGAACTTCCATGGCCGGCCGTTTGCGCCGTGCACTTGCCGCGGTCGCGGCCGGCTCCGCGCTGGCCGCCTTGCTGGTGGCCTGCGGCGGTGGTGGCGGCGACGCACCCACCACCGCCACGGCACAGAGTTTTGCCAGCGGCCCCATCAGTGGCCTGGGCTCCATCATCGTCAACGGTGTGCGCTTCGACGACAGCAGCGCCCGCGTCGAGGACGACGACGGCGGCTCGCACAGCTCGCGCGACCTGAAGCTGGGCATGATGGTTGAAGTCCAGTCCGGTTCGATCGACGACAACAGCGCCCGTGCCACGGCTTCGCTGATCCGCTTTGGCAGTGAGTTGAAGGGCCCCGTGGCTTCGATCAACGCCGCCGCACAGACCCTGCGTGTGCTCGACCAGACCATCGAAGTCAAGTCGACCACCGTGTTCGACAGCGGTCTGGCAGGCTTTGCCGCCATCACAGTCGGCCAAGTGCTCGAGATTCACGCCCAGTTCGACGGCGCGACGGGCCGCTACGTCGCCACCCGCATCGAACTCGAAGACAGCGCCTCCGAGTACCGACTGCGCGGACGCATTGCTTCGCTCGACACCACGGCCAAGACCTTCAGGATCGGCGACGCCGTCATCAACTACGGCAGCGTGCCAGCCGCCAACTTGCCGAGCTTGGCCGACGGCCAGCGCGTACGCGTGCGCCTGCAAACCACGCAAGCCAATGGCCAATGGATCGCCACCGCCGTGCGCACCGGCGTGCGCAAGATCGACGACATCGGCGATGTGCGGCTGCGTGGCCTGGTCACCGCCTTCACCTCGCCGCAGCAATTCGAAGTGCAGGGCATCCCGGTCGACGCCGGCAACGCCATCGTCGAGCCGAATGCCGCGGCCGTGATGCTCGGCGCATTGGTCGAAGTGCGTGGCCGCGCCGCAGAGGGCAAGATCGTGGCCTCGCGCGTGAAAGTGCGCAACGAGCGCGACGACGACTTGCAGCGAGTCGAGTTGCACGGCGCTGTCAGTGCCTTGGATGCGACGGCCAAGACCTTCATGCTGCGCGAGGTCAAGGTCGACTTCAGCCGCGTCGTCGAATGGAAGGACGGCCAGCCGGGCGACCTTGCCAATGGCAAGGCGCTCGAGGTCAAGGGCATATGGTCAGAGGACCGCAAGCTGCTGTTCGCGCTGGTGATCGAGTTCGAGTCCTGAGCGAGCGACGATGAGCCCCAAGGCCGGGTCGGTTGCCGCCCATGCAACCGGCCCGGCTACCATCTTTCAATGACCGAACACGCTGCCACGCCCGCTGAAGACGAGGCGCTTCAACAAGCGCTCGAGCGGCTGCTCCTGCCCTTGGCGCAACTGGCGGTGGCCCGCGGTGTGCCCTACGCCGTGATTGACGAATCCCTGCGCCGCGCCTACGTGGCCGTGGCCCACACCGCCCACCCCGGCCTGCCCGAGCACCGTCGCGCCAGCCGCGTCAGCGCAGCAACAGGCCTGCACCGGCGCGAGGTCAGCCGCTTGCTGGAGGCTGCGGCGCAGCCCAAGGGCGCGGCGCCCGCACGCTCGCCAGCGGCGATGGTGTTTGCCCACTGGCGCACCGCCAAGCACTACCGTACCCGCAGCGGTGCGCCGCGCACCTTGCCCCGCACCGGCCCGGCGCCAAGTTTCGAATCCTTGGCCCAGGCGGTCACGCGCGATGTGCACCCGCGCGCCCTGCTCGAAGAACTGCTGCGCCTGCGCCTGGCCACGCTCGACACTGAGCGCGACACCGTGACGCTGGCCAAGGCCGAGTTCGTGCCGCGCGGCGACGGTCAGCGCATGCTGCAGTGGCTGGGTGCCAACGTCGGCGACCACTTTGCCGGTGCGGTGGCCAATGTGCTGGGCAGGGACCCGATCTACCCTGACCAGGCCGTTGCCGCCGAGGGGTTGAGCGCTGCCTCAGTGGCCCAGGTGAGGCCGCTGCTGCACGCGCATTGGCGGCGCCTCACCAACGAACTCGTGCCGCTGCTCGAGCGCCTGATCGAGCAGGACAGCGGCATCGACACGGACCACCGTTATCGGGTGCGATTCGGTGTGTACGGCTTTGACACGGCCCCAGCGCCAATTGAAGAGTCGGTAGCGCCAAAGCGTAAGCCTGGCAGGAAGGCCACAACATGATCAACTTTCGTACCAGCTGGGCTCGCGCGCTGCGCGCCCTCGGCGCCACATTGCTGCTCGCAGTCATCGGCTGTGGCGGTGGTGTGGAAACCGGCGGTACCGGTCCGACCGGCTCGTCCTTCGTCGAGGGACCGGTCAGCGGCTTCGGCTCCGTCATCGTTGCGGGCATCCGCTTCGACGAGAGCAATGCGCGCGTCGAGGACGCCGACGGCACGCCACGCAGTCGCAGTGAACTGCGCCTGGGCATGCGCCTCGAGATCGATGCCGGACCGGTGCTTGACGACAGCGACGGCGGGCGCAGCGCGAGCGCCGACCGGGTGCGCATCGTCGCCGAGTTGCTGGCACCGGTGACGCTGATCGGCCCAAGCGGTCTGTTCATCGAAGTGCTGGGCCAGGTCGTTCGCATCAACGCCGCGACGGTGATCGACGGTGTGGCCGCTGGCTCAGCCCCATTGGCCGTGGGCGATGTCGTCGAGGTGCACGGCTTCGTCGACACCGCAAGCCTGGTCGACGGCTACGTTGCCACCCGCATCGAACGCCGCAGTACGCCGCCGCCCGCCTACCGAGTGCGCGGCCTGGTGCGCGATCTCGACCCCGCTGCGCGCACGCTGCGCATTGGCACCCAGCTGTTTGACCTCGCGGCCACGGGCGTGCCGGCGGGCCTGGGCAACGGGCAGATCGTCCGCCTCGTTGTGAGCACGGCCAGGGCTTCGGGGCGTTGGCCGGTCCAAGCCATCAGTGCCGTGTCGCGCCAGCTGCTCGACCGCGACGAGGCGCAGGTCGAAGGGCTGATCACGTCGTTTACAAACACAGCGCGTTTCGAGGTCAATGGCATCCTGATCGATGCCAGCAACGCGAGCTTCGTCAACGGCAGTGCCGGCGTGGTTCGGGGCGCACGCGTCAAGGTCCGCGGCAATGCGGCGGGTGGTGTGTTGGTTGCCAGCAGCGTGGCCCTGCGCAGCGACAACGATGCCTTCAACGAAGGTGTCGACATCCGCGACCTGATTGCCACAGTGGACAGCGCAGCGCAGACCTTCACGCTGCGCGGCATCACGGTGTTCTATGGCAATGCGCCGCGCGTCGACAATGGCAGCCTGGCCGATCTTGTCAATGGCGTCGGACGCAGCGTGCGTGTGCGCGGTGTCCTGAGCGCTGACCGCACGCGGGTGGTTGCCTCGCGTATCGAGTTCATCAACAGTTGAAGCCCGCTCCCCGTGAGCGCGGCAGTCTGCGCGCAGCCGCTGCCTCAGGGCTTGATGCGTGCGGCGCGCAAGACGGCTGGCGCACGCTTGAGTGTGCGCAGCACGTCGGCCAGGTGCTGGCGGTCGCGCACCGAGAGCAGAAGACGGAACTCGGCGCTCTCACCGGCTGGTTCGTCGCCCATGTCGAGGTGGGTGATGTCGGCCTCCGCGCCGCTCACGGCTGCCGCCACGCGTGCCAGCACGCCTTGGCCGTTCTTCACCACCACCGAAATGGCGGTTTCGAAGGACCGCACAGGTTGCTCCGACCACTCGACGGGCAGCCAACGCTCGCGGTCGCGCTCGAACAGGCGCTTGCCAACAGCGCAGTCGGCGGTGTGCACTGTCAAACCCTCGCCGCGGCCGAGGTAGCCGACGATGTCGTCGCCGGGAATCGGGTGGCAGCACGTCGCCAACTGGATCGCGGCGCCTTCGCTGCCGTCGATGCTGACCAGGCCTTGGGTGGCGGGCGGATCGTCGGCTGCGTCGGTGCCGAAATGCAGGCGACTCAGTGTCACGGCGTCGGGGCGGGCCGCGCCGCGCTCGGCCATGACGCGAGCCAGGCGCTTGGCCACGATGGAGGCAATCTTGCGGCCCAGACCCAGATCGATCATCAGATCGACGCGCGTGCGGTTGCCGCTCCAGCGCGTGAGTTGCTGCCAGATCGCGACCGCGGCTTCGTCGCCCGGGTCGGCACTGGGCAGCAACAGGCCCTCGTTGCGCAGGGCTTGCGCCAGCAGGCGCTCGCCCAGGGCTCGCGATTCCTCGTGCTCCATGTTCTTGAGGTGGTGGCGGATCTTCGAGCGCGCGCGCCCGGTGCGCACGAAACTGAGCCATGACGGATTCGGCTTGGCCCCCGGCGCCGTGGTGATCTCGACCACATCTCCGCTCTTGAGCTCAGTGCGCAGCGCGACGGCATCGCCATTGACGCTGGCCGCCACGCAATGGTCACCGACGTCAGAATGGATGGCGTACGCGAAGTCGATTGGCGTCGCGCCGCGCGGCAGGGCCAGGATGCGCGACTTGGGCGTGAAGACATAGACCGCGTCGGGGAACAGGTCGATCTTGACGTGTTCAAGGAACTCTGCGGCGTCGCGGCTGTCGTCCTGAATGTCGATCAGCGACTGCAGCCAGCTGGTGCCGAGGTGCTGTGCTTCGGCGCTGCTGCCGCCCTTGGTCTTGTACATCCAGTGCGCCGCGATGCCACTCTCGGCCACGGCATTCATGGGCTCGGTGCGGATCTGGAACTCCACGGCGGTGCCCAGCGGGCTGACCAGGGTGGTGTGCAAGGACTGGTAGCCGTTGGCCTTGGGGATGGCGATGTAGTCCTTGAAGCGCCCCGGTAGCGGCTTGTAGAGCTGGTGCAGGATGCCCAGCGCGAGGTAACAGTCGGAGAGATGGGGCACCACGACGCGAAAGCCGAACAAGTCGCTGACGTTGGCGAAGCTGCTGTGCTTTTGCCGCATCTTGCGAAAGATCGAATACACCGTTTTCTCACGACCAGTCACCTGCACCTTCAGCTTGGCCGTGCCGAAACCCTTCTCGACCTCCTTCTGCACCCGCTCGACGATGTCGCGGCGCGTGCCGCGCGAGCGGGCCACGGCCTTGGCCAGGGCGCCGTGGCGCCAAGGGTAGAGCTGGGCAAACGACAGCTCCTGCAACTCGCGGTAGATCTGGTTCAGGCCCAGGCGGTGCGCGATGGGGGCATAGATGTCGAGCGTCTCGCGGGCGATGCGGCCGCGCTTGTCGGCTGCCATCGCGTGGACGGTGCGCATGTTGTGCAGGCGGTCGGCCAGCTTGACCAGGATCACGCGCACATCGCGCGCCATCGCCAGCAGCATCTTGCGGAAGGACTCGGCCTGCGATTCCTCGCGCGTGGAAAAGCGCAGCTTGTCCAGCTTGGTCAGGCCATCGACCAACTCGGCCGTCGGGGCACCAAAGCGCTCGATCAGCTCAGATTTGGTGACGCCGCAGTCCTCCATGGCGTCGTGCATCAGTGCGGCCATGATGGCCTGCACGTCGAGCTTCCAGTCAGCGCACAACCCGGCCACGGCAATCGGGTGGGTGATGTAGGGCTGGCCGCTGGCGCGGAACTGGCCGAGGTGGGCTTCGTCGGCGAACTTGAAAGCCTCTCGCACCTGCCGCAACTCGGCCTTGCTGAGGTAGCCGAGCTTGTCGGTCAAGGCCGCAAAGGTTGCCACTTCGACCCGCTCAACCGGTTTGGCAGCGGCCGCGCGCGTGGCCCGCGGTTGCAACGCGTTGGGCAGCAGGTCAACAGCAAAGGATCGGATGCTCACGCCCGCAATGTAGCGTGACTCCCTTTGACGCCCCAGCGTGGGGCATTGCCAGTGCAACCCACCGCGACGGTGCAGCGGCCCACAAAGCAAAACGGGCGCCTGAGCGCCCGTTGGTTTGCAGCAACGAAGGCCTTAGATCGGCACCTTGCGCAGCATCTCGATGCCGACAACGCCAGCCGCAATTTCACGCAGCGCCGTCACGCCGGGTTTGTTCTGCTTGGCATCGACCTTGGGCGCGTGGCCCTGGCTCAACATGCGGGCGCGGTAGGTCGCGGCCAGCACCAGTTGGAACCGGTTGGGGATCTTTTCCAGACAGTCTTCGACAGTGATGCGGGCCATGAGGGCTTTCTCGAAAAAGCAGGGGGAGGTCAGATCAGGTTCAGCGCGGCAAACACCTGAGACTTGTTGCGCTGCTGCGCGGCGTACCTCAGGCGCTGCGAGTGGACGACGGTCTTCAGGTCAAACAAGGCCGTCTCGAACAGGGCATTGATTATAACGAAGTCGAAGTCGCGGGCATGCGGCACCTCGAGGCGCGCATTGCCCATGCGCTTTTCGATCACCTCCGGCCGGTCTTCGCCGCGCCGCTGCAGGCGCTGGCGCAACTCGTCCCAGCTCGGGGGCAGGATGAAGATCAACACCGCGTGCTCGAACAGGGCCTTGATCTGCAAGGCGCCTTGCCAATCGATCTCCAGCACCACGTCGTCGCCGTGGGCGAGCCGCTGCTCGATGGCCTTGCGCGAGGTGCCGTAAAGGTGGTCATGCACCTGAGCCCACTCAAAGAACTCGCCGCGCGCGACCATGGCGCGGAACGCCGGCTCGTCGACAAACCAGTACTCGCGCCCGTGCTGCTCCTGGCCGCGCGGCGCGCGTGTGGTGTGCGACACCGACAATGCCAGATGCGAGTCGAGTTCGAGCAGAGCATTGACCAGGCTCGATTTGCCGGCGCCGCTGGGGGCCGCGATGACGAAGAGGTTACCTGGGGTTTCCATGCGTCACTCGATGTTCTGGACTTGCTCGCGCATTTGCTCGATCGCCACCTTCATCTCGACAGCCAGGCCCGTCAGCTCCAGCGCTGCTGACTTCGAGCCCAATGTGTTGGCCTCACGCTGCAGCTCCTGGATCAGGAAGTCCAGGCGCTTGCCGATCTCGCCACCTTTTTTCAGCAGGCGTTCGATCTCGTCCAGGTGGGCGGTGAGGCGCGCCAGCTCTTCGGCCACGTCGATGCGGATGGCGAAGGCGGCGGCTTCGGTCAGGGCGCGCTCCTGGGCCGCCTCGGCGCTGATCGACTGACCCGCGCCACTGGCCAGCAGTGCCTCCTGCCAGCGCTCCAGAAACCGCGCCTGATGGCGCTGCACGACGGCCGGCAGCAGCGGTTTGGCTTGTGCCGTGAGCACGCGCAAGTGGGCAATGCGCTCCAGCAGCACGGCGGCCAGACGTTCGCCCTCACGGCCGCGCGCCTCGCGCAGGCCGGCCACTGCCTCGCGCGCCGCCTGCAGGGCAGGGGCCTCCAGTCGCTCCGTCGAGGCGCCACCCCGGCACCAGTTCAGCGCCTCGTTGACGGACAGTGGCGTCGCCTTGGGCAGCCAGCTCAGGACGGTGCCTTCGATGCGTGACAGGCGGTTGAGCTGGTCAGTGCTCGGCGCGGGCAGGCCGGCGTCGGTTTCGCGCTGAAACGAGACACGCAACTCAACCTTGCCGCGCTTCACCGCGCCGGCCACCAGTTCGCGCAGGGCCGGCTCAAGCGCCCGCAGCTCGTCGGGCAGTCGCAGTGAGAGATCGAGAAAACGGCCGTTGACGGAGCGCAGTTCGGCACCCACCGAAGTGCCCGTGGTCGATGCGGCTGCAGCCCCGCCGTCCCCGTGCCGGGCCGCGCCCACACTGGCGCTGGCGTAGCCGGTCATGCTGTAAACTGACATTGATTCACCGAGCTCAAAAGCCAACACCGATTATGTCAAAGCCCAAACCCGCCCCGCTGCCTGCGGGTACCGTGGTGGGTGGCTACCAGATCATCAAGAAGCTGGCAGCGGGTGGGTTCGGCGTCGTTTACCTGGCGGAAGACGAGCAGCGCCACCTGATTGCGCTCAAAGAATATCTGCCTGCCTCGCTGGCAGAACGCTCGCCGGGCGAACTCACGCCGCGCGTCAAACCCGACAAGCTGCCGCTGTACCGCCTGGGCTTGAAGAGCTTCTTCGAGGAGGGCCGCTCGCTGGCCCAGATCAGTCACCCGAGCGTGGTCTCGGTGCTGAACTTCTTCCGCGAGAACGAAACCGTCTACATGGTGATGAATTACCTGCAGGGCGACACCCTGCAGGACTTCATCGTCACGGCGCGCGACCTGAAGCGCGACAAGGTCTTCCGCGAATCGACCATCCGCTCCCTGTTCGACGAAATCCTGCGCGGCTTGCGCATCGTTCACCAGCACAAGATGTTGCACCTGGACATCAAGCCGGCCAATATCTTCGTCACCAACGAGAACAAGGCCGTGCTGCTCGACTTTGGCGCCGCGCGCGAAGTGCTGAGCAAAGAAGGCAACTTCATCCGGCCGATGTACACGCCGGGCTTTGCCGCACCCGAGATGTACCGCCGCGACGGCAGCCTGGGCCCGTGGACCGACATTTACGCGATCGGCGGCTGTATTTACGCCTGCATGCAGGGCTACCCACCGAATGACGCGCCGCAGCGCATCGAGAAAGACAGGCTGGCCTTGTCGCTGTCGCGCCTGCGCAATGTCTACTCCGACAACCTGATCGAAGTCACGGAGTGGTGCATGTCGCTCGACCCGCTCTCGCGCCCGCAGAGCGTGTTCGCGCTGCAGAAAGAGTTGGCCCGCGAGACCGAGCGCCGCTACACCAAGTTGAGCTTCAGCGAGCG
>JANNGJ010000027.1:0-3990 GCA_031403815.1 Burkholderiales bacterium
CCGGGTCCACCAGCACCGAGCCGGTGGCGTAGAGCGTGTCGGCGGCATCGGCGCCGTGGCCGAGGTCGGTGCACAGGATCCAGCGGAACACGTCGAAGTCGTGGATCAGCATGTCGCGGAAGATGCCGCCCGAGCCCTTCAAGTACTGCGCCGGTGGCGCGCCCGGGTCGCGGCTGGTGATGATGAGCATCTCGCGCGCCCCGATCTCGCCGCGCGCCAGGCGCGCTTGGGCTTCGGCGAAGGTGGGGTCGAAGCGGCGCTGAAAACCGATCATGCAGGCCACGCCGGCGGCCTTCACGACGGCGGCGCACTCGACGGCGCGCGCCACCGACAGATCCACCGGCTTCTCGCAGAAGATGTGTTTGCCGGCCTGCGCGGCGCGGTGGATCAGGTCGCTGTGGGTGTCGGTTGGCGAAGCGATCACCACGGCGTCGATGCTGGGGTCGGCCAGCACCGACTCGGGCGTCGCCACCGCGGCGCCGAGCTGGGCGGCCAGCTCGCTGGCGCTCGCAGCCACCGGGTCGCACACGAACTTCAGGCACACGCCCGGCAGTGCGGCGACATTGGCGGCGTGGATACGGCCAATGCGGCCGGCGCCAAAGACGGCTACGTTTTTCATCGAGGGGGTCTCCTGCGAAAGTTCTATTCGGGTTGCGCGCCCGGCACCCACTGGTCGTAATCGACCAGTGCGCCGGTCATCACGCCCGACTCGGGGCTGAGCATGTAGCTGACGAGGCCGGCCAGTTCGTCGGGTTTGGCGAGTTGCCCCATCGGCCGCGCGGCCTCGGCCTTGGCCAGCCAATCGACGGGCGGGTTGTGCGCCTTCTTCTGGATGGCTGCTTCGCCGGGCGTGTCCATCCAGCCGGCCATCACGCCGTTGCAGCGGATGCGCTGGCTGCGGAAGGATTGCGCCACGTTCTTGGTCAGGTTCGCTAGCGTGGCCTTCGAGGCCGAGTACGGCACCGGGAAGGATTGCCCGACATAGGCCGACTGCGACAGGATGTTGACGATGCTGCCCGGCGCCTTGGCCTCCAGCAGGTGGCGCACCAGGGCCTGCATCAGCAGGAAGGGCCCGCGTGCGTTGGTGTCCATCTGCTGCTGCCACATGTCGAGCGTGGTATCGAGCAGGCTGCCGCGGTCGGTGGTGGCCGCCGAGTTGACCAGCGCGTTGACGCTGCCCAGGTGCGCGATCGACGCGGCCATCAGGCGCACACAGTCCTGCGCCTGGCCCACATCGGCCTGCACATAGAAGCACTCGGTGCCCAGTGCCTGCACTTCGGCCGCTGCCGCCTCGCCCAGCGCCGAACGGCGCCCGCTGATCACGATGCCGGCCGCGCCCTCCTGCGCCAGCCGCCGGGCCACGGCCAGGCCCAGGCCCTGGGTGCCGCCGGTGATGAGAGCGCGTGTGCCAGCGTGAGCAGAAATGATGGCGATGGCATGGCTCCTTGGAAGCACTTCACTGTAGCCGGCGCGGGTTGCGCGCCGGCCGAACCGAAACGAACGGCCATCTCGTCAGCACTCGGGTGACCGACCCCCTAGCTTCATTCGGTTCCGCACTTGACTGCCCCTGACAAGTGGGTAAGTATCAATTTGTATCCAGTCGTCACTTTGGGAGTCAAGTCATGTTGAAGCGAATGAACCTTTGTCTTGCCGGCGCCTTGGCGATTGTGTTGCAGCTCTTCGCGGCGGGTGACGCCTCGGCGCGTTCACCGTTGATTGCTGCGACGGCGGTTTGTGAGAGCGGCTCGCCTGTCATTCATTACACCGCGACATCTTGGTTCGCCGGCTTTACCGGCGGCAACGCTGACGTTCGGATCCGGTTCAATGGTGTTCAAGTTGCCACGGGCGCATTCGCGCCTCCCAATTACTCGTTCTCCGGCAGCGCAGCAGCGCCAGCCGGTCAGCAGGTGGAGGTGATGGTGCTCGCGGTCGGCAACTGGGACGACGGCGCGTCTGGCGGACAGTCGGCAGCCATCCTTGTTACGGTCCCCTCCGACTGCGTGGCACCAGGTACTGGCCGGTTCACCGGCGGCGGAAAGCAGGTTGTCGTGGGCGGCGCCGACGTGACCCGCGGCCTCACGATTCATTGTGATCTGAGGCTGTCCAACAACCTCGAGGTCAATTGGGGTGGCAATCGGTTCCACATGACAGAGCACCTGACCACGGTGGCATGCACGGACGATCCCAACATCTTCCAAACCCCGCCGAAGGCTCCGCTGGATACGTTGATTGGTACTGGCACGGGCCGGTACAACGGTGCCGACGGTTACACCATCCAGTTCACCTTGGTCGATGCCGGCGAGCCGGGCAGCAGCGACAAGATGGCGATCCGGATCTTCCAGACCTCGAACCCCGCCAATGTGGTACTGAACGTTCCCCTGCAGTTCATGACGACAGGCAACCTGCAGGCTCACTACGATCAACCGCACAGAAGGCAGTAGTCACAGACTCAGTTGTGTGCGGGTGGCAACCCAGTCGGTCGCCACCCGCGGCTGTTTCCGGCGGGTGAGTTGCTCGCCATACCGCAATCATTCAATTCCAGGACGACGAGATCCAGCTTGGCCGATGGCCGCGGCGTCGATCCTGGCTAACATCCCTGCCAGATGCTGATCGTGTTCGGCCAGCGCTTCATCGCCCAGGGGCTCACGATGGGCTGCCTAACGCAGGAGCTTGTCCCAATTGAGCGGTCTACGTTTTCCGGGATCCCGCCGTTTCGACATTGCCTGCCTCGGCCGCCTGGCGGTGGACCTGTATGCCCAGCAGGTCGGTTCGCGCCTCGAAGACGTGGCCAGCTTCGCCAAGTACCTGGGCGGCAGCTCGGCCAACATCGCCTTCGGCGTGGCGCGCCTGGGCCTGCGCGCGGCGATGGTCTCGCGGGTGGGCGACGAGCAGATGGGCCGCTCTCTCGTCGAAACCCTGCAGCGCGAGGGCTGCGATACCAGCCAGGTGCAGGTCGACCCCGAGCGCCTGACCGGCCTGGTGCTGCTGGGCCTGAAAGACCGCGACACCTTCCCGCTGCTTTTCGTGCGCGAGAACTGCGCCGACATGGCGGTCGATGCGGCACTCATTCGTGAAGACTTCATCGCCGACTGCCGGGCCCTGCTGATCACCGGCACGCATTTGTCGACGCCCACGGTGCGCGCCGCTTCGCTGGCGGCTTTGGGCCACGCCGGCCAGCACGGCGTTGTGCGCGTGCTCGACATCGACTACCGGCCGGTGCTCTGGGGCCTGACCAAACGTGGCGAGGGCGCGAACCGCTATGTTGCCGACGCGGCGGTCACGGCGCGCTTGCAAGAGGTGCTGCCGCACTTCGATTTGCTGATCGGCACCGAGGAAGAGTTCCTCATTGCCGGCGGCGGGGCGGGGGATCTGCTGTCTGCATTGCGCGGCGTGCGCGCGGTGAGCAGCGCCGCGCTGGTGGTCAAGCTCGGTGCCAAGGGCTGCTGCTTCATCGAGGGCGCGATCCCCGCGCGGCTGGAAGACGCGCCCACCGCGCTGGGTGAGCGCATCGAAGTGATGAACGTGCTCGGCGCCGGCGATGCCTTCGCCGCCGGCCTGATGACGGGCTTCCTCAACGGCGAGGATTTCCAGGGCGCGGCGAAGATCGCCAATGCCTGCGGCGCCATCGTCGTCTCGCGGCACGCCTGCGCGCCGGCCATGCCCACGCCCGCCGAACTGGCGCATTGGTTCAGCGGCGCGCGGCTGCCCAAGGTCGACGCCGATCCGGTGCTTGCCCACCTGCACCGCACCACGGCCGCGCGGCCCGCCTGGCCCGAGCTGAACGTGATGGCCTTCGACCACCGCTCGCGATTCGAAGCGATGGCGCGCGAGGCGGGTGCGCCGCTGGCGCGCATCCCCGTGTTGAAGGCTTTGCTGCTGCGTGCGGCGGAAGCTACGGCGCTGCGCTTCGACGTCGTATCCGTTCGCCCTGAGCCTGTATTCCCGATCATCCTGAGCTTGTCGAAGGAAGGGCCGCGCGCGCATGCCACC
>JANNGJ010000028.1:0-2812 GCA_031403815.1 Burkholderiales bacterium
CGGCGAGGCCGTGCACGCCCATGTGGTCAAGCGCGACGACAGCCTCACGGCCGATGAGCTCGTGGCGCATTGCCGCACCTGCTGACCGCCTACAAGCTGCCGGCCCGCGTGCACTTCCGCGACGATCTGCCCAAGAGCGCGGTGGGCAAGATCCTGCGGCGAGAACTGCGTCCGGCCACCACGCCCAAACCCACCACGCCGACCCCCTGAGCGGAGCCACCAGCCATGTTGTCCGATACCGAAACCAAGCTGCTGGGCGTGATGATGATGGTCATCATGCTGGACATGGGCGCCAGCCTGACCTTCAAGGACTTCGCCATCGCGCTGCGCAAACCAGCCGGCGTGGGCATCGGCCTGGTCACCACCTACGTGCTGACGCCCATGGTCGGCTACGCCCTGGCCACGGCGCTGAAGCTGCCGCCGGCCTATGCCGTGGGCCTGATCCTGATGGCCTGCCTGCCCGGCGGCACCACCAGCAACATCTTCAACTACTTCAGCAAGGGCGTGCTCAGCCTGTCGATCCTGATGACCATCGTCTCGACGCTGTTTGCGGTGCTGCTGGTGCCGATTGCGCTGGGAATCTTCTCCGCGGGCATCGAAGGCGAGTGGAAGATTCCTCCGGGCAATGTGGCGCAGGTGCTGGTGGTGCTGCTGGTGCCCACCGTCATCGGTATGCTGCTGCGCAAATGGAATGCCAATGTGGGCGCGGTGATCGAGATGGTCGGCGGTGCGCTGGGTATCTTCGTGATCCTGTTCCTGGTCGTGAGCTGGATTCCCCGCAACATCGGCCTGCTGGCCTCGACGCCCGCCACGGTGTATGTCGGAGCCGTCGGTCTGGGGCTGGTGGGCTTTCTGGTCGGCTACGCGTTCGCCCGACTCGTGCGCCAGGACAAGCGCCGCAGCCGCACCATTGCACTGGAGACCGGGATCCAGAACGGGCCGCTGGGCGTGCTCATCGTCCTGCTTACGTTCGAGGGCACACGCCAGCAAGAAGTGCTGCTGATTCCTGTGCTGTATTCGCTGTTCATCGTGCTCACCAGCTCGGTGGTGACGGTCTGGTTCAGGGGCTTGAGCCAGCAAGAGGAAGTCGCGCGGGACAACGCCAAGATCGGCGCTGCCGCGGCCGCCGGCGCGCGTTGAGTCGGCCTTGTCAAGCCATACCTAAAAAAGCGCCATGAGTGCGCAGTCGATGTTGGCGCAGTTGTTGAAGTCAGGCCTGTCCTTGCTGGACCCCCAGGTCTCAGCGGGCGCCGCCAAATCCGGTGGCCAGGCGCCTCGCGGTTGGGGCGAATTCAGCGCCGGTGCCGCTACCGGCGGGGCCCTTGGGCTCTTGCTTGGCAGCAAGCGCGGACGCAGTTTCGGTGGCAAGGCCTTGAAGTACGGCAGCATGGCCGCGCTGGGCGTCGTTGCCTACCGCGCCGCTGGCCCTCGAACGCTTGCCGGCGCCTGAGCTAGAGCACCACAGCCGCGCCATGCTCACAGCCATGATTGCGGCGGCCAAGGCTCAGGGCCATCTCGACGAGCGCGAGCGCGGTCTGCTGGAAGCGGAACTGGGCCGGCTCGAGGCCGACCCCGTGCAGCGCCGCTGGGTTGAAGAGGAAGTGCGGCGCCCGCTCGACCCGGCCGCGGTGGCTCGCGCAGCCACTTCGCCTGCCATCGCGTCAGAGATGTACCTCGCCAGCCTGCTGATCGCCGACGACACCAGTTTCATGGAGCGCGCCTATCTCGATGAGCTGGCGCGCCAGATGAAGTTGCCGGTCGACTTGAAGGCCGAACTCGAAGCGCAAGCGCAGGGCAACGCGGCGGGCTGAGGCCCGTGTCAGGCCACGGCCGGGCGCAGCAGGAATGCGCGGGCGCCGTGCCGTCGATTCAGACGATGCTCGACAGCAGGTGAACCGTCTTCAGAGCAGCCTCGATCATGGGGCGCCCTTGAGCCGGCTGTAGCCTGCGCCCGCTGGCGTCACTCGTCCGAGCCGCCGAAACCGAACAGGCTGAGCAGGCTGGTGAAGAGATTGAAGATCGACACGTACAGGCCGACCGTGGCCAGCACGTAGTTGGTCTCGCCGCCGTTGACGATGCGGCTGGTCTCGAACAGGATCAGGCCGGCCGACAGCAGCGCCACCATGGCCGACACCGCCAGACCCAGAGCGGGCATCTGCAGGAACATCGCCGCCAGCCCGACAAGGATCGCGATGACTATGCCCGCGAACAGGAAGCCGCCCATGAAGCTGAAGTCGCGCCGCGTCGTCAACACATAGCCCGACAGCGCCAGGAAGGTAGCGCCGGTGGCCGCCAGCGCCATGGTGATGGTCTGGCCGCCGCCGGGCAGCGTCAGCGTCTGGCTCAGGATGGGCCCCAGGGTGTAGCCCATGAAGCCGGTCAGGCCGAACACCGCGGGCAGGGCCCAGCCGCTGTGCTTGAACTTGTGGACCGCGAACAGCAGGCCGAAGAAGCCGCCGAGGGTCAGCAACAGGCCCGGCGCCGGCAGCTTCAACGCCACACCGGTGGCTGCGACCACGGCGCTGAACAGCAGGGTCATGGACAGCAGCGCGTAAGTGTTGCGCAACACCCGGCTGGTGCTGGCGGCGAGCGGCGCCTGCGCGCTGTGGCCTGCGGCGGTGTTCAAGGGTGGGGCTTGCGCGCCGACGCTGGTGATGTGCTCTGTCATGGCATCTCCGTGCGCCGGTCAAAACCGGCAAGGTGTTGTGAATGAAAGTTTCATACGTTGAAGGCTTAGCCAGCTACGGCGGCCCCGAGTCATGCGTGCACATTCGTGAGGGTGTGGGCGAAGCGTTGACAGGGGTACGCGCGG
>JANNGJ010000029.1:0-1722 GCA_031403815.1 Burkholderiales bacterium
GCCAGCACGACGGTGGCGGCCAGGCGTTCGCACCAATCGACGCGGTGGCCATCGGCGCGCAGGTAGTCGCGCAGGCCTTCGCCCAGCGTGGGGTCGTCTTCAATCAGCAGCAGGCGCATGGTGTTCGGGTGGTTTGGCGAACGGTAGCACCGGCGCGCCCGCGCGGTCTTCAGCCTGGCTTCAGATTGGCTTCAGGCCAACTTCAGGCCAGCCCGGTGCAATCGCTGCATGCTCGACTCCGCCCTGCGCCGCGACGCCGCACTGCTCTCGTTTCTCCCTGCCTTGCGCCCGCAATTTGTTGCCACCAGCGACCAGTTGGTGCTGGCGGCAAGCCTGTTCTGGGCGCTGGCCGCCAACCGGCCCTTCCTCATCGCTGCCCTGCGCACGCAGAGCGGCAGCGACGGCGGGTCCTGGAGTCTCGTCGCCAGCCTCGTGCTGCTGCTGGTCTCGCTGCATGTGCTGCTCGCCGGCCTGGTGAGTACACGCCGCAGCGTCAAGCCGGTGCTGGCGCTGCTGACCCTGGTCTCGGCCTTCGCACTGCATTTCATGCAGGCCTATGGTGCCGTGCTCGACCCCTCGATGCTGCGCAACGCGTTGCGCACCGATGGCGCCGAGACGCGCGAGTTGCTGTCCTGGCGTCTGGCCCTGGACCTGGGGCTGTATGCCGCGCTGCCGATCGCGCTGCTGACCTGCGCACGCGTCGAAGTGCGGCCCTGGCGCCGCGCCCTGCGCGCGCGCGCCCTGCTGCTGGTTCTGGCGCTGGCCAGCTTCGTCGGCGCGCTGATGTGGCAGTTTCAACCGCTGGCCGCACTGATGCGCAACCACAAGGAAGTGCGCTACCTGATCACGCCAGCCAACCTGCTGTGGTCCACGGGCAGCGTGCTGCTGGCCGATGCGCGTGGCGCCACACAGCCGCGCCAGGCTATCGGCCTGGACGCCACGCCCGGCCCAAGCTGGGCCACGCGCGTCAAGCCACGCGTGATGGTGTTGGTGGTGGGTGAGACGGTGCGCGCCGCCAACTGGGGCTTGAACGGCTATGCGCGCCAGACCACGCCGCGCCTGGCGCAACTGCCGCTGCTCAATTTCCCCGACACCACGGCGTGCGGCACCAGCACCGAGGTGTCGCTGCCCTGCATGTTTGCGCCGGTCGGCCGCCGCAACTACGACGAAGCCACGATTCGCGGCAGCGAATCGCTGCTGCATGTGCTGGCGCGGGCCGGCGTGGCGGTGCAATGGCGCGACAACCAGTCGGGTTGCAAGGGCGTGTGCGACGGCCTGCCGACGGAGACCGTCAGCGCCGCCACGGCCCCCGGCCTGTGTCAGGGCGAGCGCTGCTGGGACGAAGGCCTGCTGCGCGGCCTTGACGAGCGCCTGCAACGCGCGCAGGGCACGCAGTTGCTGGTGCTGCACATGCTGGGCAATCACGGGCCGGCCTACTTTCGCCGCTACCCGCCGGCCTTTGAGCGCTTCACGCCGGCCTGCCGCAACGACGACCTGGGTCGCTGCACGCAGCAGGAAATCGTCAACGCCTACGACAACGCCGTGCTTTACACCGACCATGTGCTCGCAACGCTGATCAACACCCTGCAAGCCCGCGCCTCGACGGTCGATTCGACCCTGATCTTCGCTTCCGACCACGGTGAATCACTCGGCGAGAAGAGCCTGTTCCTGCACGGCCTGCCCCACGCCATCGCGCCCCGCGAGCAGACCCAGGTGCCGATG
>JANNGJ010000030.1:0-5828 GCA_031403815.1 Burkholderiales bacterium
TGTGCGCTGTGCAGCTACTGCGCCGCTGCCCCGCGATTGGCCAGCGCATCGGCGCGCTCGTTGCCCGGGTCGCCGGCATGGCCCTTGACCCAACGCCAGTCCACCTTGTGCGTGGCCGCCAGTGCGTCCAGGCGCTGCCACAGGTCGATGTTCTTCACCGGCTTGTTGTCAGCCGTCTTCCAGCCGCGCCGCTTCCAGTTGTGGATCCAGCTCATGATGCCCTGGCGCACGTACTGGCTGTCGGTGTAGAGGATGACGTGGCTGTCGCGCTTGAGGGCCGACAGGGCCTCGATCACCGCCGTCAGCTCCATGCGGTTGTTGGTGGTCAGGGCCTCGCCACCCCAGAGCTCCTTGTCGTGGCCGCCCACGCTGAGCCAGGCACCCCAGCCACCAGGCCCCGGGTTGCCCTTGCAGGCGCCGTCGGTGTAGATCGTGATGCTGTCGCTGCTCATGGCTCTTCTCGGTGCTGATGTTGATTGGCCACCACGGCCGGGGCGGCATTGGTCGCATTGCGCTCGCGCCGTGCCAGGCCGACCAGGCGCATGCCGCGCACCCGTTTGACTGCCACCAGCATGTAGACGGCACCCAGCACCGGCCACCAGCGGTCACCCAGGCGGTCCATCCAGGTAAAGCGCGCCAACCATTTCTCGGACCCCAGCGGCGGCCGGTAACCACCGAAGCGGCCGCCTTCGACCTCGAAGCTGAGCAGGCGCAACCAGTCGCGCAGGCGCCAGTAGGCAATGAAGTCGCCCGGCCGCGGCAGGAACAGCGGGCCACTCCCGCCCATTCGCTGGCGCACGCGGCCGCAGCGCTGGCGCAGGCCCCACAGGCTGGCCGGGTTGAAGCCCAGGATCACGACACGGCCCTCCGGCACCAGCACGCGCTCAACCTCGGCCAGCGTCAAGTGCGGGTCGCGCGCCAGCTCGAGCGTGTGTGGCAGCACCACCAGATCGATGCTGCGCTCGGGAAACGGCAGCGCGTCGGTGTCGCTGTACAGGGCCACGCTGCGTGGCTGGCCAGCCGCGTCGCAGGCCAGCCAGCGGTGCGGCATGCGGTTGTCGCGCAGGGCATCCAGCTCCGGCAAGCCCAGCTGCAGGGCGTGAAATCCGAACAGGTCGGCCACCACACGGTCAAGTTGGGCCTGCTCCCAGGCCAGCAAATACTGGCCGGGGGCCGTGCTCAACCACGCCGTCAACTCTTCACTGCGCTGATTTGTGTTCATCAATGCTTGCAATCGCGGCGGAACCGATGGGTGGGCGGGGCATCACAAAGTCTGCTTCTTATAATCGCGCCGTTGATTCGATGAGCCTGAACGCCCTGCCTGCCTTAGCCCTCACCCACATCTGGCGCCCGCTCGTCGCGGCGCCAGCGCCGCTGATGCAGCCCGGCAGCCAAGCCCCTGTTGCACAGGCGGTGCCGTCGGGCGGCATTCTAGGAGGGCGTTGCGGCGCCGCCTTGATCACCAGCGTGCTGCTGGCAGCGTGTGCCACGCCGCCACTGGAAGCAGTGCAAACGCCGCCCACGCCGGCCGCTGTGATCACCGTCGCCGTGCCAGTGCCTGTGCCGGTGTCTGCCATGGCGCCGCAGCTTGCCGCCTCGGCGGCGCAGGCCAGTGAAGCCACAGCCGCCGCCGAGCCGGTGGTCGAAGCCCCTGTCGATCCGCTGCGGCCGGAGGTGCCGGTCGACCTGACAGACCGCACGGCCCAGATCGACCTGTGGCAGCGCGTGCGCAACGGGTTTGGCATCGCCGATCTTGACGACAGCTTCGTACGCAAACGCGAGCAGTACTACGCGCGCCAGCCCGAGTACGTGCAGCGCATGGCCGAGCGCGGCGGGCGCTACCTGTTCCACATCGTCGAAGAAGTGCAAAAGCGCAACCTGCCGACCGAGCTGGCTTTGTTGCCCTTCATCGAGAGCGCCTTCAATCCGCAGGCCCTGTCGAGCGCGCGCGCTTCGGGCATGTGGCAGTTCATGCCCGCCACCGGACGCGACTTCGACTTGCGCCAGAACGTCTTTCGCGACGACCGGCGCGATGTGCTGGCTTCGACCCGCGCCGCACTCGACTACCTGACCCGACTGCGCACCATGTTCGGCGACTGGCACCTTGCGCTGGCGGCCTACAACTGGGGCGAGGGCAATGTGCAGCGCGCCATCAAGCGCAATCGCGCGGCCGGCCTGCCGACCGACTACAGCAGCCTGCGCATGCCGGCAGAGACGCGCGACTACGTGCCCAAGTTGCAGGCGGTGAAAAACATCGTGGCCACGCCCCAGGCCTTCGCGCTGCACTTGCCCGCGCTGCAGAACCACCCCTACTTCCTGAGCGTGCCCATTGCGCGTGACATCGACGTTGCCATCGCGGCCCGCTTGGCCGGCCTGTCCCTGGCCGACTTCCAGGCCTTGAACCCGCAGATGAACAAGCCCGTGATCCTGGCCGCGGGCACGCCGCGGGTGCTGCTGCCGTATGACAACGCGGCCGAGTTCATGAATGGCATTGCGGCCCACCGTGGGCCCTTCGCCAGCTGGACGGCCTGGGTTGCGCCCTCGACGATGAAGACGGCCCAGGTTGCACAACAAGTTGGCCTTGCCGAAGCCTTGCCGAAGCCGAGTTGCGCGCTGTCAACAACATTCCGCCGCACATGATGGTCAAGGCCGGATCGACCCTGTTGGTACCGCGCAGCGCACAGCGCCAGGCCGACGTGTCGGAAAAGCTCGCCGAGCACGCCACGATGGCCCTGGCGCCCGAAGTCCGTGCCGCCAAGCGCACCGCTTTCAAGGTCGGCAAGCAGGGCGACAGCGTGGCCGCCGTGGCCAAGCGCTACCGCGTCAGCCCAGCCCAGGTGGCGCAGTGGAACGATGTGGCTGCCACGTCCAAGTTCGCTGCCGGCAGCACCGTGGTGGTGTTCGTGGCGCCGCGCGCCGCCAATGCGGCGCCCACCCGAACGGCGGCGCGCAAGCCGACCAAGGGCAGCGCCAAGAGCGTCAAGCTGGCGGCTGCGCCGCAGACCAGCACCAAGCGCTAGCAGGGCTCAGGGCTCAGCGCCGGTCGCTCATGGCGTGGGCGATGGTCGACAGGTCGACATACTCCAGTTCACTGCCCACCGGAACCCCGCGCGCCAGCCGCGTGACATGGCCGCCGCGGGCGCGCAGGGCCTGGCCGAGCGCATGGGCGGTGGCCTCGCCTTCGGCGGAAAAGCCAAGCGCCAAAATCACCTCTTGCACCGCCGGGTCGGCCGCACGCTCCAGCAGTTCGGCCACGCCAATGTCGCGCACGCCCACACCGTCGAGCGGTGACAGCCGGCCCATCAACACGAAGTACAAGCCGCGGTAGCTGCCGGTGCGCTCGAGCGCCGCCTGATCGGCCGGTGTCTCGACCACGCACAGCTTGGCCACGTCGCGCGAGGCGTCATTGCAAACGCCGCACACCGGCGTCTCGCTGAAGGTGTGGCAGCGCTGGCAGTGGTGCACCTGGGCCACGGCGCCGAGCAAGGCGTGGGCCAGCTTCTGCGCCCCGTCGCGGTCGTGCTGCAGCAGGTGAAACGCCATGCGCTGCGCCGACTTGACGCCCACGCCGGGCAGCCGGCGCAGCGCGTCAATCAACGCATTGAGGCTGGGCTCTGTCACGCAGGATCAGAAGGGGAACTTCATGCCCGGCGGCATTGGCATGCCTGCCGTGAGCTTGCCCATCTTTTCCTGGCTCACGGCCTCGGCACGGCGCACGCCGTCGTTGAAGGCGGCCGCGACCAAGTCTTCGAGCATGTCCTTGTCGTCGGCGAGCAGGCTGGGGTCGATGGCGATGCGCTTCACATCGTGCTTGCAAGTCATTGTGACCTTGACCAGCCCGGCACCGCTCACGCCCTCCACCTCCATCAGTGCCAGCTCATCCTGCGCGCGCTTCATGTTGTCTTGCATCGCCTGTGCCTGTTTCATCAGGCCGGCGAGTTGGTTCTTCATCATGAATATCTGCTCCTGTTACTCATCGAAGGATTGGTCGCATGCAGTGGAACTCGCCGAGCGACCGCCGCGGAACCGGCTTTGCCGGTCCGCTGGCGCTGCCCCCTTGAGGGGGAGCGGCGCAGCCGCTTCGGGGGTGATCCACATCAATGGGGCTTGATGGAGCCGGGCACGATGCGCGCCGTCTTGTACTGCGCGAGCATCTCCTGCACCAGCGGGTCATTGTGAATGGTTTGCTCGGCCTCTTGCTGGCGCCGTTGTCGCTCGGCTGCCAGGCGCTTGGCCGGCGTGTCCTGCACCGTGCCGGCCTCGAGCTCGAGACGCAATGGGGCAATGCCCAGGGCCTCGGCCAGGGCCGCTTGCAGCTTGTCGCGCAGGGGCGCGGCGCGCAGTGATTCGCGTTCGACACGCAGGCGCCACAGCGGCGCGGCACCGTCGTGTTGCTCGATCAACTCAGCCTGCAGCGCCAGTTCGCGCACCAGCGCTGTGATGAGCTGGCGCTGCTCAAGCATGGCC
Source organism: Burkholderiales bacterium (assembly GCA_031403815.1). GTDB lineage: Bacteria > Pseudomonadota > Gammaproteobacteria > Burkholderiales > Burkholderiaceae_C > CADEEN01. The sequence goes on from JANNGJ010000030.1 coordinate 4,468, forward strand.
ACGATGCCGGCCCAACGCTCACCGAAAGGCGTGCGCAACAGCGTTGCTGCGGCAGCGCTCGCCGGCGGCGGCGACACCACGGCCGCCGTGCGTGCCACGGGTGCCCCCATGGGGACTCCCATCGGCGACGGCTCACGCAACACGTGGCTCTCGAACTCATCCGGCGGCTCATCGAGCCAAGCGGGCGGCTCAGGCAAGACAGCGTGCCCCGCCACCGCCACCGCCGCAGGCGCGGCCGTTGCAGACATCGCCAGAGACGAAGACGCAGTCGGCGCTGCCGCAGTCGAGGCTGTGGCTCGGACTGGCATGGGTGCCGACCCCGCCGACCGCGCTGGCGCCGAGGCGGGCGTTGCCGTCTCCGGCGCAAAGGCCATCAGCCTGAGCAGCACCATGGTCAGGGCTGCATGGGCATCCGGCGCCAAGTTGAGTTCCTGGCGCCCGTGCAGCACCAGGCTGTACAGCAATTGCGTCTCATCGGCGGGCAACAACGCGGCGAGTTCGCGCGTCAGGGCGCTGTCGGGATCGGTGTCGGGCAGCGCCCCGGGCACGGCCTGCTCGACCGCCATCTGCTGCAGCAGCGCCGTCATCTCTTCGAGCGTGCCCGCCGCAGACAGCCCGTGCTCGCGCAAGGCGTCGACGCCGGCCAACACGGCGCGGCCATCGCGCGCAGCCAGCGCACGCACAAAGCCGCTGGCGTGACTGCGGTCGACGCTGCCGAGCATGGCGCGCACGGCGTCACCGGTCAGGGTGCCGCCGCCGAAGGCGATGGCCTGGTCGGTCAAGGACAGGCCATCGCGCATCGAGCCGCGCGCGGCGCGCGCCAGCAGCTTCAATGAAAGTTCGTCGTGCGCCACGCCTTCGGCCTTGAGCACACGCTCGAGGTGCTCGTTCACCACCTCGGGCGGCATCGGGCGCAGGTTGAACTGCAGGCAGCGCGACAGCACGGTCGGCAGCATCTTTTCGGGGTCGGTGGTGGCCAGCACAAACTTCAGGTACGCAGGCGGCTCCTCCAGCGTCTTCAGCAGGGCGTTGATGGACTCCTTGGTCAGCTGGTGCGCCTCGTCGATCATGAAGACCTTGAAGCGGCCGATGGCCGGTTTGTAGGCCGCGCGCTCCAGCAGGTCGCGAATCTCGTCGATGCCGCGGTTGCTGGCGGCGTCCATCTCGATGTAGTCGAGGTAGCGGTCGGCGTCGATTTCGGTGCAGGCGCCGCACACACCGCAGGGTGTGGCGGTGATGCCGCCTGTGCCGTCGGGCCCGGTGCAATTCAGGCTCTTGGCCAGGATGCGCGACACCGTGGTCTTGCCGATGCCGCGCGTGCCGGTGAACAGGTAGGCGTGGTGCAGGCGCTGCTGCTCGAG
>JANNGJ010000031.1:0-12685 GCA_031403815.1 Burkholderiales bacterium
GGTGGCTGCCATCACCTGCTCCATCGAAAACGGGATCTTCATGCGCAGGATCTTGGCGCTGTTGAAGAGCCGCTCGGTGTGCTCCTGGAGCCGGAAGATCGCCGTGCCGCCGACAGCGTTGTAAGCGCGCACTCCTTCGAAAGCGCCGCAGCCGTAATGCAGGGTGTGGCTCAGGACGTGGATGGTGGCGTCACGCCATTCCACCAGCTGGCCGTCCATCCAGATCTTGCCGTCGCGGTCGGACATGGACATAGCTGCACTCCTCTGGCTTTGATGATTGAACTCGCAAGAATTCTATGCGGCGGGCCTCGGCAGCCTGCTTCGCTCACGTGGCGATGCAATCTGCAAGTCCGCACCCGCAACTCGGGGGGTGTCACAACTTGTAATTCTTCGGGCGACGCTGGATCATCAGATGTGGCAAAGAAACGGTGGAGCCGGAATCATGAAAACGCTTAAGACATTGCTGCAGTCTATTGGCTTGATCGCTGGTCTTGGCCTCGGCTCTCTTGCACAAGCGCAGTCTTTCGATTGCATTACAAACAATTCTGTTGGCTCCTGCGCTCAGGCCGAGGCGGGCGTCACGTGGTCGTTTGTTGGGTCGACGTTTTCTATTTTCAACAATTCAACCGGCTATATCGCTGAGGTGTACTTCGACGTACGGCCAGGCGTATCCGTGACATTTGCAGGCGGCGCTGGTACGGCATTTACGGCCGGCGCATCACCGGGTAGCTTGCCTGGCGGAAACGGTATTGGGTTCGTCTCGGATTTCGCCTTCGATTCGAACAGTCCGATTGGCGGCGCCGGTATTGACAACGGCGAGACCGCGCGGTTTACGTTCAGCGGTCCCGTCGGCGGTGGCTTTGCCAATGGCGACTTGGTGGCCGGTATCCACGTCCGCTCGCTGCTTGGAGGGCAGAGTGAAGGGTTGACTACTGTTACGGCTGTCCCGGAGCCGGGTACCTACGCTTTGATACTTGCTGGTCTCACTGTTGTGGGGTTTGTGGCTCGCCGTCGTCGATACGCCTGAGCCACCTTTCCGGTTGATGGAAGTCCCCGCCAAGGCGGGGATTCTTCATTCTGGTCGTCGCTTCAGCTGCCAGCGCGTGCAGCGCCCGTCCGCGAACTCGATTTCGACTTCGGCGCCCGATTCATCGCGCCATGCAAAGGTTTCGGGATCGTCGCGCACCTTGCGCCCCAGGCTGCGGGTGAGTTTGATGATGTCCATCAGCCGCAAGCCGGCAGCCAGCTGCGCATGCAGCATCACGGCACTCGGCACATGGCCCACCGGCGCGGCGGCGGCCAGACGCATCACGCGCAGGGCGCGGCTGAACTGCAGCAGCAGCCAGAACACAACCACGCTGAGGGCCAGCACCACGCCACGCCAGCCGTAGCTCGCATACCCGGCCACCAGCGCCGCTGCGGCGAGCGACCAGCCCATCCAGGTGTTCATCGAGCTTGCAGGTGGCTGCGCAGCCAAGCGGCGAATGCAGCTTCGTCGATGTCGCCCGAGGCCAGCGCGAGCATTGTCAGCACGCAGTCGGCATCGTTGGCAATCAACTCGAAACCGTTCAACGCCAGGAACAATTCGACGGCAACGAAGGCGGTGCGCTTGCTGCCATCGACGAAGGGATGGTTGCGCGCCAGTCCAAAGCCGTAGGCGGCAGCCAAGTCGGCCGCGTCGGGGTCAGGGTAGGCAGCGAGGTGCAGGGGCCGGGCCAGCGCCGACTCGAACAAGCCCGCGTCGCGGGTTCCCGCGGCACCCCCATGCTCAGCGAGCTGTTCCTCGTGCACGGCCAGCAGGGCCTGGGCGTCGAGCCAGACCCAGCGCGCGTGTTGCTGCGTCACTTCGCCAACTCGCGCAAGACCGCGCGGCGCTTCTTCATGATGCCGCGGGCGGCGTCCATTTGCGTTTCGAAGGTCGGGTCGTGCGGCGTCAGGCGCACTCCGTCCGGCGACTCCGTGATGTGCACCGTGTCGCCCTTTTCGAGCTTCAGCCGCGCCAGCATTTCCTTGGGCAGGATCAGGCCGAGCGAGTTGCCGATCTGGGTGATCTTGAGGCTGTGCATGGTGGCGACTCCATTTGTTATAACAATCGTATAACAACCAGAGCGGGCGTGTCCAGCTCAACCCAGGTTGCGCACCACGTCGATGGCCTGCTCGATGCGCTCTACCGGATGGATCGTCAGGCCCTCGATCGGCTTCTTGGGCGCATTCGCCTTGGGCACCACAGCGACAGAGAAGCCGAGCTTGGCAGCCTCTTTCAGCCGCTCCTGGCCGCGCGGCGCGGGCCGCACTTCACCCGCCAGGCCAACTTCGCCGAAAGCGATGAAGCCGCGCGGCAGCGGCTTGCCGCGCAGGCTGCTCTGGATGGCGAGCAGCACCGCCAGGTCGGCCGCGGGCTCGCTGATGCGCACGCCGCCCACGGCGTTGACGAACACGTCCTGGTCCATGCAGGCCACGCCGGCATGCCGATGCAGCACTGCCAGCAGCATCGCCAAGCGGTCGCGGTCCAGGCCGACCGACAGCCTCCGCGGGCTCGGCCCGCCGCTGTCGACCAGGGCCTGGATCTCCACCAGCAGCGGCCGCGTGCCTTCGAGCGTGACCAGCACGCACGAGCCTGGCACCGGCTCGCCGTGTGTGGACAGGAAGATCGCGCTCGGGTTGGCTACGCCCTTCAAGCCGCGCTCCGTCATCGCGAACACGCCGATCTCGTTGACCGCGCCGAAGCGGTTCTTGATCGCGCGCACCAGCCGAAAGCTCGAGTGTGTGTCGCCCTCGAAATACAACACGGTGTCGACGATGTGCTCCAGCACGCGCGGCCCGGCCAGCGTGCCGTCCTTCGTCACATGCCCCACCAACACCATCGCGCAGCGGCGCGCCTTGGCGGTGCGCGTGAGTTGTGCCGCGCACTCGCGCACCTGGGCCACCGAGCCCGGCGCCGAGGTGAGCTGCTCGGAGTACAGGGTCTGGATCGAATCGATGACGCAGAAATCCGGCGCCTCGGTCTCGATCGCGGCCAGGATGCGCTCCAGCTGAATCTCGGCCAGCACCCGCACGCGGGCGCCATCCAGCCCGAGCCGGCGAGCGCGCAGCGCTACCTGGGCGCCGCTCTCTTCGCCGGTCACGTACAGGGCCTTCATCTGGCCCGAGATGGTGTCCACGGCTTGCAGCAACAGCGTGCTCTTGCCGATGCCGGGGTCGCCGCCGATCAGCACCACGCCGCCGGGCACGATGCCGCCGCCGAGCACGCGGTCGAGCTCCTCCTGGCCGGTCGGGCAGCGTGCCACATCAGCCGCGTCGATGTCGGCCAGCGTGGCCTCCCCGGCTGTCTTGGCCAAGGGCGAGAAGCGGTGGCGGCTGGCGCTGGCAGATTCGGCCACGCTCTCTTCGAGCGTGTTCCAGGCATTGCAGTGCGGGCACTTGCCCAACCACTTGGGGTTGGTGCCGCCGCACTCGGTGCAGGTGTAAATGGTTTTTGCGTCCTTGGCCATGGCGTGATTGTCGCGGGCCACGCCGCGAGGCGAGCAGTCAGTCTTCGACGCGCCCGCGCGCTGCCTTGACTTGCCCGCGCTGCGCCTTGCCTTCGAGTCGGCGCTGTTTGGAGCCGTAGGTCGGCTTGGTCGGCTTGCGCGCGCGCGGTGGCGTGGCCACGCTCTGCACCATCGCATTCAAGCGAGCCAGCGCGTCGGCACGGTTCATCTCCAGGCTGCGGTGCTCCTGCGCCTTGATCACCACCACGCCTTCCAGCGTGATGCGCGAGTCGGCCAGGGCCAGCAGGCGTTCCTTCACGGCATCGGGGAGGGTGGACGCCGGCACGTCGAAGCGCAGGTGCACGGCGTTCGAGACCTTGTTGACGTTCTGCCCGCCCGCACCTTGGGCGCGGATCGAGGTAAGCGTCACCTCGTCCGGATCGACCGCGAGCAGCGCAGCCTTCACCGCCGCGGCTTCATTGCACCGGCGGCTTGCTGCGCAGCTTTTGCACCACGAACAGCAGCACCAGCGCGCCGACCACGGAGGCGATCCAGCCCGCGCCCTGACCGGCCCGGTACCAGCCCAGCGCCTGGCCGACGAAGCCGGCGGCCATCGAGCCGCCGATGCCCAACAGGATGGTCAGGATCCAGCCCATCTTCTGCTCGCCGGGCAACAGGAAGCGCGCAAGCGCGCCGACGATCAGGCCGACAACGATGGTTCCGATGAGTCCCATGGTGAGTGTCCGGGTGGGTTGGGGTGGCGCGATCATAGGCAGCGACGGCGAGGCGTCAACCCGCGGCTTCCACCAGCAGGATTCAGCGGCCGGCGCGAAAGACGATCGCCACCGCTTCCGAGAACTTCGTCGCGCCCGGCGCTTGGTGTTGCAACCAGGCCGCGACGCCGACCAGTATCAACAGTGCGACCAGCGCCTGCAGCCAGGTGCCGGCGAACAAGTGCCGGGCCCAGTGGCCGACGATCTCGGTGCGGCCGAGTCGGCGAACGACGGTGCCGGCGAACGCCACCTCGAAGGCGACTTCGAGCAGCGCCGCGAAGCCACCGCTGGCCCAGAACAAGGCCACGACGACCAATGCGACCAACATGATCGCCAGCGCAAGAAGGCAGCCTTCCGGCGAGCCACCCGCGCCGTCGAGCGCCCAATCGTTGACCCCTCGGCCACGGTGCACCGAGTTGCACCACACGCGCACGCAGAGAAAGAACACGCCATAAGAAGCCAGGAACGCCAACGCATACCGCAGCGGCATCGAGTTCATGCCGCTCCAGAGCAACATCGCACTCGTGAACCAGCCTGCAACCCAGGTGGCGCTGAAGATCAACGTCGTCGCCAGCACCATCGGGTGCTGCTCGCCGCGATCGACCAGAAAGCGCTTGCGCTGGCGCAGGTACTCGCGATAGTCCCAGATCATACGTCGGCAACACGCACTGGCACGCGCTGGGCCAGCGCGCACATCAGCTCGTAGCCGATGGTGCCGGCTGCTTGCGCAACTTCGTCGATCGGCAGCAGCGACCCCTGCGGCCCGCGACCCCAGAGCGTGACTTCGCTGCCGATGCCGGCGCCCAGCACGGGTGTCAAGTCAACGGCCAGCATGTCCATGCTGACGCGGCCGAGGGTGCGCGTGCGCACGCCGTCCACCAGCACCGGCGTGCCGGTGGCGCAATGGCGTGGGTAACCGTCGGCGTAGCCGCAGGCGACGGTGCCGATACGCAGGCTGCCCTCGGCGGTGAAGCTGCTGCCGTAGCCGACCGTATCGCCGACATGCAGGGCCTGCGTGCCGATCAGGCGTGAGCGCAGGGTCAGGGTTGGTTGCAGATCCCAGTGCGCGATGTCATGCGCGGGGAAATCGGGCGCGCTGCCGTAGCTCAGGATGCCGGCGCGCACCCAGTCACTGCGCAGCCGGTGGCGCAGGATGGCGGCGCTGTTGGCCAGCGAGCGCTCGCCGGGCAGGTCCTGCGTGGCGGCCTCGAAGGCCGCCACTTGGTGGGCGATGCCGCGTTGGCCGTCGGCGTCCGAGAAGTGCGTCATCAGCGAAATCTCATCGACCTGGGTCAGGGCATTGAGCCGGGTCCAGGCGCTGCGAAAGGCCGCGGGCTTGAAGCCCAGGCGGTTCATGCCGCTGTTCATCTTCAGGAACACACGTTGCGGCTGATGCGTCTTGTGCGCAGCGAGCCAGTCGATCTGTTCGGTGCAGTGCACCACGTGCCACAGGTTCAGGCGTGAGCACAGCTCCAGGTCGCGCGGCTCGAAAGCGCCCTCCAGCAGCAGCACCGGGCCGCGCCAGCCGCAGGCGCGAATGCGCTCGGCCTCGCCCAGGTCGAGCAGGGCAAATCCATCGGCGCCGCGCAGCCCGTCGAACACGCGCCCGATGCCGTGGCCGTAGGCGTTGGCCTTGACCACGGCCCACACCTTGGCGTCGGGCGCGTTGGCGCGCGCGCGGCCCAGGTTGTGGGCCAGAGCATCGGTATGAACCAGGGCTTCGATGGGGCGCGGCATGGTCCCATTTTGCCTGCGTGCTATAACGCGGCGCCCCCTCAGAGGCATCCAACGGAGACACGCTGCAGCGCCCCGCATGAAACGAGGTTTCTACACGATCATGTCGGCGCAGTTTTTCAGCTCGCTGGCCGACAACGCATTGTTCGTGGCTGCCGTCGAGCTGTTGCGTACTTCGGGCGCCGGCGAGTGGCAGCGCGCGGCCCTGGTGCCGATGTTTGCGCTGTTCTATGTGGTGCTGGCCCCGTATGTCGGCGCCTTTGCCGACGCCCTGCCCAAGGGCAAGGTGATGTTCGTGGCCAATATGATCAAGGTGGTTGGCTGCCTGATGATGCTGTTCGGCACCCACCCGCTGCTGTCCTACGCCATCGTCGGCCTCGGCGCCGCGGCCTACTCACCCGCCAAGTACGGCATCCTCACCGAGCTGTTGCCGCCCTCGCAACTGGTCAAGGCCAATGGCTGGATCGAGGGCCTGACGATCGGCTCCATCATTCTGGGCGTGCTGCTGGGTGGCCAGCTCGTTGGCAGCAAGATTGCGCCGATGCTGCTCGGCTTCGACATGCCGATGTTCGACACCGGCATCGACACCGGGCCTGAAGCGGCGATTGCCACGCTGCTCTTCCTGTATGTGATCGCCGCCTTGTTCAATTTGCGCATCCCGCGCACCGATTCGCCGCTGCAGCCGATCACGATGGGCCCGATCGCCCTGGTGCGCGACTTCTCGCTGTGCAATGCCCGGCTGTGGTCCGACAAGCTGGGTCAGATCTCGCTGGCCACCACCACCTTGTTCTGGGGCGTGTCGGGCAACCTGCGCTACATCGTGCTGGCCTGGGCGGGCGCGGCGTTGGGCTACGGCACGACCCAGGCCTCCAGCCTGGTCGGGGTGGTGGCTCTCGGCACGGCGGTCGGCGCCATCGTCGCCTCGGTGGCCATGCGGCTCGACCGCGCCACCAGCGTGATTCCGCTCGGCATCATGATGGGCGTGCTGGTGATCGGCATGAACTTCATCTCCAACGTCTGGGTTGCGGCGCCCTTCCTGATCATGCTCGGCGCCATCGGCGGCTTCCTGGTGGTGCCGATGAATGCCTTGTTGCAGCACCGCGGGCACAACCTGATGGGCGCGGGCCGCTCGATTGCGGTGCAGAACTTCAACGAGCAGGCCTGCATCCTCGGCCTGGGCGCGTTCTACACCGCGATGACCAAGTTCGGCATCTCGGCCTTCGGCGCCATCACGCTGTTCGGTCTGGTTGTCGCCGGGACGATGGAGTTGATTCGGCGCTGGCACAAGAGCAACACCGTGCGCCACCGCGATGAGGTCGAGCGCCTGCTGGCCATCGCCCGCTCGGACCCCCATTGACCGTCGCGCCGTCGCGCGCGCTGCTGCCAGCGCTGGCGCTGGTGTGCAATGCCTTCGTCTGGGGCGTGTCATGGTGGCCATTCAGGCAACTTGAGGCTGCGGGCCTGCACCCGTTGTGGGCTACCGTGCTGATCTATGCCTTTGCGGTGCTGGTCATCACGCTGGCGCGGCCGGCGGCCTGGCGCGAATTGTTCAGCCACCCGGCCCTGTGGGTGCTGGTGCTGGCTTCGGGCACCACCAATGCGGCCTTCAATTGGGCCGTGACCATTGGCGACGTGGTGCGCATCGTGCTGCTCTTCTACCTGATGCCGCTGTGGGCCGTGCTGCTGGCGCGGCTGCTGCTGCATGAACCGCTGACGCGCGGCGCCATCCTGCGCGTGCTGTTGGCGCTGGCTGGCGCCCTCGTGATCTTGTGGCCGACGGAGGGCGGGCTGCCATTGCCGCGCACCTTGGCCGAGGCCCTGGGGGTGCTCGGTGGCTTTGCCTTTGCTCTCAACAACGTGATGTTGCGCCGCGAGGCGGCGCGCAGCGAGGCCTCACGGGCGCTGGCGATGTTCGTCGGCGGCGTGGCCGTGGCCGGCCTGTTGATTACATTGCTCGGGCCTGCCGGCACGGTGCAGCCCTTGCCCGCGCTGGCCAGCGGCTGGGTGCTCGGGGCGGCGGGCCTTGCCGCGTTCTTCCTGGCCGGCAACCTGGCGTTGCAGTACGGTGCCACGCGGCTGCCCGCCAACGCGACTGCGGTGATCATGCTCACGGAGGTGCTGTTTGCCAGCGTCTCGGCGCTGGCGCTGGGCGCTGGCACGCTCGACTTGCGGCTGGCAATCGGGGGCGCGGCGATCATCGCGGCGGCACTGCTGGCGGCACGCCAGCATGCCGCCATCTGAGTCAGCCCGGGTCGTCGAGCGGCAGCGGCCGGCTCAGCAAATTGCCGGGGCGGCTGTTGCTGTGGCCAGTGTCTGCCGGCGCTGCGAGCCGCAGGCCCAGCGCACGCAGACTGCGTCGCAAACCCTCGTCATCGAGCGGCTTGGCCAGGTAGGCGTCACAGCCGGCGAAGCTGCCGCGCACCCGGTCTGTCGTTGAGCTGTGCGCCGACACCATGACCACCACCGGCGCGGCGGCGGCTGTGCGCGGCTTGAGCTGGCGTTTGATGTGCTGGCACAAGCCCAGGCCGTCGAGCTCGCTGTTCGGACCCAGATCGACATCCAGAAACACCACGTCATAGTTTCGGCTGGCCAGCAACTCGAGCGCGCGCTGGCTGTCGTTGGCCGTGTCGGTGCGCAGGCCCAGCGCCTGCAACTGGCGCTCCAGGAAACGCAGGGCCACTTCGCTGTCGTCGACCAGGAGCGCCGAAGTGGGGGCCGCCTGGTCGCCGACACGCCGGGGAGGCCCGCTCTTGAGGGGGCGGGTCGACGCGGGTTGCGCCGTGGGTGCGGGCGTTGGCGTTGGTACTTCGGTGATGGCGGGGGGTAGGACCTCGCGTGTCGCTGCGGGCAGCGCCGCCTGGGCACGCGAACGTCGCAGCACCACGGCGGCATCGAGTTCGCGGAAGACCTGCATGGGGTCGATGGGCCGCATCATCCAGGCCAGGGCGCCGTCCGGTGCCAGCGAGCCAATGAACACGGTGTCGGTGACGCGGTCGGCGCCGAGCACGGCGTCCAGCGTACCGGAATGATCGGCGTCGGCAATCACGTAGTCGGCGCCATCGACGGAGTCGGCCTCGGCATAGGCCGGTACCCGCCTGCCCGTCAGGCGCAAATAGGAGACCAGCGCACTGCGCTCGAAGTCACCGAAGCCGAGCAACGCGACGCGTTGCGGCGCAATCACCGAGGCCGATGGCATGAATAGCGTGTCCAGAGCACGGCGGCATGTTCACCGGCGCGGCGCCTGGCGTCAACGCGCACAGTCCCCTAGAACCGCGCCCGCGCCTCGATGGCGCTAGGATGTGTGACCGAGGTCGCAAGACCTGGTTGCCCACGCCACCCGACACGAGGACCCTCCACCATGCCCAAGCGCTCACTGTTCGACTTTTCCGCCGTCTCGATCGCCGGCAAGAAGGCCGATTTCGCGGCCCAGCGCGGCAAGGTCTTCCTGGTCGTCAACACCGCCAGCGCCTGCGGCTTCACGCCCCAGTTCAAGGGCCTGGAAAAACTCTGGGAAGACTATGCCTCGCGCGGCCTGGTGGTGGTGGGTTTCCCAAGCAACCAGTTCGGCGCCCAGGACCCCGGCGCCAACGACGAGATCGCCTCGTTCTGCGAGATGAACTACGGCGTCAGCTTCCCGATGATGGCCAAGGTGGACGTCAACGGCGCCAGCGCCGCGCCGCTCTGGCAATGGCTCAAGGGCGAGGCGCCAGGTCTCTTGGGCAGCGAGGCGATCAAGTGGAACTTCACCAAGTTCCTGGTCGGCCGCGATGGCCAGGTGCTCAAGCGCTATGCGCCGAATGACGAGCCCGAGAGCATGCGCCGAGACATCGAAGCCGCCCTGGCGCACCCTGCCCCCTAGGCGCGATACGCCGTCCCCCCAAGGGGGAGCGTCCGGCTTGGGGCGGCCCGGCGCCGGACAGGCGCCCAACCAACGAGAATAGCTATGTTCAAGCACCTTGAGCCCTACGCCGGCGACCCGATTCTCAGCCTCAACGAGGCCTTCCATGCCGACCCGCGGCCGCGCAAGGTGAACCTGTCGATCGGCATCTACTTCGACGATGAAGGCCGCATCCCGGTGCTCGATTGCGTTCACCAGGCCGAGGCGCAGATGCTGGCCGCCGCCGGCCCCAAGCCCTACACGCCCATCGAGGGCGTGGCGGCGATGCGCAGTGCCGTGCAGGCCCTGCTGTTCGGCGCCGGGCATGAAGCGGTGACCAGCGGGCGCATCGTGACGATTCAGACCGTCGGCTCGTCGGGAGGCCTGAGAGTTGGCGCTGATTTCTTGAGGCGCTGGCTGCCACGCAGCGAGGTGTGGCTCAGCGACCCAAGCTGGGACAACCACCGCGCCATGTTCGAAGGCGCCGGCTTGACCGTGCACACCTACCCGTACTACGACAGCCAGACCGGCGGCCTGAAGTTCGAGGCCATGCTGGCCACGCTGCGCAGCTTGCCGCCACAGAGCGTGGTGCTGCTGCACGCCTGCTGCCATAACCCGACCGGGGTCGATCTGACGCACGCGCAATGGGAGCAACTGCTGCCAGTGCTGCGCGAGCGCGAGCTGCTGCCCTACCTCGACATCGCTTACCAGGGCTATGGCGACGGCATCGACGAAGACGCCTTCGCGATCCGCCTGTTGGCCTCGGCCGGCCTGACCTTCTTCGTCGCCAACTCGTTTTCCAAGAGCATGAGCGTGTACGGTGAGCGCGCCGGTGCGCTCAGCGTCGTGTGCAGCGACAAGGCCGAGGCCGAACTCGTGCTCGGCCAGTTGAAGGCCACCGTGCGCCGCAACTATTCGAGCCCCGCCATCCACGCCGCCGGCATCGTCAGCCGCGTGCTGACCGACCCCGCGCTGCGCGCCTCATGGGAGGCCGACGTGGCCGCCATGCGCCTGCGCATCCTGGCCATGCGCCGGCGTTTGCACGATGTGCTCGCCGCCAAACTGCCGGGCCGCGACTTCGGCTACTTCCTGAGCCAGCGCGGCATGTTCAGCTACACGGGGCTGAGCCCGGCCCAGGTCGGTCGATTGAAGGATGAGTTCGGCGTCTACCTGGTGCGCTCGGGGCGCATGTGCGTGGCCGGCTTGAATACCAAGAATGTCGAGCCGGTGGCGGCGGCGATGGCGGCTGTGCTGGATTGATCAGATGCAGCGTCCGCCGTCGACCTCCATGCACACGCCGGTGACCATCGAGGCTTCGTCGCTGCACAGGTAGCAGGCGGCATTGCCGAGGTCTTCGGGCGTCGAGAAGCGGCCCAGCGGAATGGTGGATAAGAACTTGGCCCTCATCTCTGGCGTGTCCTCGCCCATGAAGGATTTGAGCAGTGGCGTCTCACCGGCCACCGGGTTGAGCGCCACGACACGGATGCCGAAGGGCGCCAACTCCACCGCGTTGGCGCGCGTGGCGGTGATGACCCAGCCCTTGCTGGCGTTGTACCAAGCCAGGCGCGGGCGCGGACTCACCCCAGCCGTCCTGGCCATGTTCAACACCACGCCGCGGATGCCCTTGACCCCGGGCGCATTGGCTTTGAAGCGCGGGACGGCCTCGCGCATCGCGAGGTAAATCGCCTTCATGTTGACTGCGACGACGCGGTCGAAGTCGGCCTCCGAAACGTCTTCCAACGGCTGCGGCAGGTGCGTCACGCCGGCGTTGTTGACGAGGATGTCCAGGCGCCCAAAATGCAGCTCGGCGGCTTCCATCATCAGGCGCACATCGGCGGCATTGGCCACATCGACGCGCAAGGCGCGCGCCGCGCTGCCGACGCCCACGGCGACATCGAGCGCAGCTTCGAGGTTCACATCGGCCACCAGCACCTGGGCGCCTTCGGCCACGAACTTGCGCACGATGCCAGCGCCGAAGCCTGACCCGCCACCCGTCACGATGGCGACCTTGTCTTTCAGTCTCACTGCCTGCTCCCTCAACCGTGGTGGATGGCCACCGTTTTCAAACTCGAGAACCCGTACAGCGCTTCGAAGCCCTTCTCACGCCCATGGCCCGAGGCCTTGACGCCGCCGAAGGGCAACTCGACCCCGCCACCGGCGCCGTAGTTGTTGACGAAGACCTGGCCGCACTTCAGCGCCCGCGCCACGCGCAATGCGCGGCTGCCGTCGCGCGTCCACACGCCCGCCACCAAGCCGTAGGCGGTGCCGTTGGCGATGCGGATCGCGTCGGCCTCGCTGTCGAAGGGGATCACCACCTGCACCGGGCCGAAAATCTCTTCCTGCGCCAGCACATGGGCGTCGCTCACCGGCGCGAGCAGGGTCGGGCGCACATAGAAGCCCGCCGTGGGTGCGTCCGCCTCGATCACGCCCTGCGCTGCGACGACCAGGCCACTCTCTCGGGCGATCGCCAGGTAGCGTTCGACGATCTCGCGCTGCCGCGCCGAGATCAGCGGGCCCACATCCAGGTCGCTCAGCGCGGGCCCGACGCGCAGGGCGCGGTAGCGCTCGGCCATGCGCTGCACCACCTCGTCCAAGCGCGAACGCTCGACCAGGATGCGTGAGGCCGCCGAGCAGGTTTGCCCGGCGTTCTGGATGCCGGCGTTGACCAGGAAGGGCAGGGCAGCGTCGAGGTCGGCATCGGCAAACACCAGTTGAGGGCTCTTGCCGCCGAGTTCTAACGTGACGGGAATCGTGTTCTTCGCCGCCGCGGCCTGCACCAGGCGGCCGACCACCACCGAGCCGGTGAACGACAGGTGCGCCACGCCGGGATG
>JANNGJ010000032.1:0-9428 GCA_031403815.1 Burkholderiales bacterium
TGGCCCTGGCCGTCGGGCGCCATCGTCCACTGCCGCTCGGCCGCGATGCGCTCGGCATCGGCGCGCGCATAGACGGGCCCGATCGGCTTGCTCGGGTGCTCGAAGGCCGGGTCGTGCGGATCGACCTCGACGCGCGTGAGCAGCGTGGCCACTGTGCGCGTGGCCGGCAGCAGGTTGGCCATCTCCTGCTCAAGCAGGTAGCCGATCATGCCGTCGGTCTGGGCCCCAAGCACATCGAGCGGATAGCTCTCGACACCCGCGTAGGCGGCCGCTTGCAAGGCCAGCAGCCCGACCTGCGGCCCGTTGCCGTGCGTCAGCACGAGTTCGTGCGCCCCCGCCACACGCGCCAGTTGCACGGCCGCGCGGCGGATGTTGTCGAGCTGGTTTTCTGCTGTCGGCGCTTGGTCGCGGCGCAGCAGCGCGTTGCCCCCCAGAGCCACCACCAGCTTCATCCCAGGGTGGCCACCAGGACGGCCTTGATGGTGTGCAGACGGTTTTCGGCCTGGGTGAAGACGATCGAGGCATCGGACTCGAAGACCTCGTCGGTGACCTCCAGCTCAGTCAGGCCGTGGCGTGTGTGGATGTCGCGGCCGACTTCGGTGTCGAGGTTGTGAAACGCCGGCAGGCAGTGCATGAAGCGCGTGCGCGCCTTGCCGGTGGCGCGCATCAGCGCGGTGTTGACCTGGTAGGGCAACAACTGGTCGATACGCCGCTTCCACACCTCTTGCGGCTCGCCCATCGAAACCCAGACGTCGGTGTAGAGGAAGTCGGCGCCGGCCACGGCCGCGAGCGGATCGGTCTCGATGCGGATGCGCGCGCCGGTGGTCTTGGCCAGCTCATACATCTGCGCCAGCAGGTCGGCGGGGGGTTGCAGGTCGGTGGGTGCGGCAATGCGCACGTCCATGCCCATCTGGGTGCCGCCCACCAGCAGCGAGCAGCCCATATTGAAACGCGCGTCGCCGAGGTAGCAGAAGGACAGCTCGTGCAGCGGCTTCTCGCCGAACTCTTCCATCGTCAGCAAATCGGCCAGCACCTGCGTGGGGTGGGCTTCGTCGGTGAGGCCGTTCCACACTGGCACATGCGAGGATCGCGCCAGCTCCTCGACCACGCTCTGGTGAAAGCCGCGGTACTCGATGCCGTCGAACATGCGGCCGAGCACACGCGCGGTGTCCTTGAGCGACTCCTTGTGGCCAAGCTGCGAGCTCGCGGGGTCGATGTAAGTCACATGGCCGCCCTGGTCGTGCACCGCGACTTCGAACGCACAGCGCGTGCGCGTCGAGGCCTTCTCGAAGATCAGCGCGATGTTCTTGCCCTTGAGTCGCGGCAACTCGTTGCCCGCGGCCTTGGAGCGCTTCAGCTCGGCTGCCAGATCGATCAGGTAGCGGATGCTGCGCGGCGCGAAGTCCTTCAGGTCCAGCAGGCTACGGTTGCGTAGGTTGAAGCTCATGTCAGTGGCTCCACCGCGCAGCGCTCAAGCTGCGATGCATGAAACGGACTTCGGCTTGCGACCCACTGCGGACCTCCGTTCCCGCACGTTTGTGCACGGCGCCGGCCGGGGCCAGCGGGTGCCCGCCTCCGCGAATGTCCTCCGCTCTGGGCTGCGCCCAGGGCTCCCCCTTTATTTCGCTGCGGCGGGCACCCGCCGACCCCAGCCTCGACGCCCGGCGCACCACCACCCCTGAACACCCCCCATGCATCGGATCGGGACGGTGGGGCGCTCTGCGCAGCGAAATCAAGGAGGAGAGGCGGGCGCAGCCCGACTCGGGGGACATTCGCGGAGCAGAGTGCCCCGCCGGCCCGATCTCGCGCAACTGGGCGAGTGCGGGCACAAACGACCGCAATGGGCGGCGGATAGCCGACGATCGGCAAAGCGCACGCACGCTGGAGGGCTGTTTCATCGGGGCTCCGGGTTCAAAGGGCGTCGCGCTCGATCGGGCACGACATGCAGTGGCTGCCGCCGCGGCCGCGGCCGAGTTCGCTGCCGGGGATGGTGATGACCTCAACCCCCGCCTTGCGCAGCAGCGTGTTGGTGTAGGTGTTGCGGTTGTAGGCCATGACCACGCCGGGGGCGAGTGCCAGCAGGTTGTTGCCGTCGTCCCATTGCTCGCGCTCGGATTCATAGGCGTCGCCGCCGGTGGCCACGCTGCGCAGCTTGGGGCAAGCGATGGCCTCGGCCACGACCCCAAGAAAAGGCAAGCTCTCGGTGCGCACATCGAGGCTGCCCTCGCGTGCACCCGGCCGCAGGCTGTGCACGCGGATCGCATCGACCATTTCCGGGAACACCGACACCAGATCGACATCGCAGAAGGTGAACACGGTGTCCAGGTGCATCGCGCCGCGCGACTTCGGGATCTGCGCCGCGAGCACGCGTGTGGCGGCACCGGTGGCAAAGAGCGCGCGTGCCAACTGGCTCACTGCCTGCGGCGAGCTGCGCTCACCCATACCAACGAGCACGGCGCCCTTGCCCAGCGGCATCACGTCGCCGCCTTCCAGGCTGGCCAGGCCGTGGTCTTGATCGGGGTCTCCCCACCACACCGTGGCCTTGCCGGCAAAAAGGGGGTGGAAGCGATAGACCGCCGCGGTCAACAGCGTTTCCTGCCGGCGCGCAGGCCAGAACATGGGGCTGAGCACCACGCCGCCGCCGATCCAGCAACTGCTGTCGCGCGTGAAGAGCGTGTTGGGCAGCGGCGGCAAGAGCATGTCGGCTGGCGCCGCGCAACGGTCGAGCAGGCCGGCGGACTCGGCCGGGGCTTCGGCGCGCGCGACGCCGCCGATCAGGTGCTCGGCCAGGCGGGCCGGCGTCAGGGCTTCGAGCCAGGGCCGCAGCGGGGCCGCGGTTTCGGCGTCGATGAAGTTGGCGCCGAGCTTGCGATCGAGCAACCACGCGCGCGCCGTGGGCAGCGCCAGCACGTCGGCCAGCAGGTCGTGCAGCTCGAGCACTTCGACGCCGCGCTCGACCATCGCGCTGGTGAAGGCATCGTGGTCGTTGCGGGCCTGGGTCACCCACAGCACATCGTCGAACAGCAGCTCGCGGCAATTGGCCGGCGTCAGGCGCTTCTGCGCCAGCCCAGGGCGGCAGACCAGCACCTTGCGCAGGCGGCCGACTTCGGAGTGCACGCCGGCCGTCACAGCGCGAGCCGGCTCGTGGCCAGCAGAAATGCGGCCACCACCGCCAGCAGCAGCAGCAGCACCAGGACCATGCGCTCACGGCCACTGAAGGCGCGCTCGGCGCGTTCGCGCTTGGCCCACAGGTACAGCGCGGCGCCAGGCGCGTAGAGCAAGGCGCTGAGCAGCAGGTACTTCAGCCCAGCGGCATACAGCAGCCAGACGCAATAGACAGCCGCCAGCGCGGCCACCGGTTTGTCGCCGGCGCTGACGGGCTCGCCCTCGCCGCGTGTCGCGACCGCGAGACCGTAGAGCGCGCTCAACAAGTAGGGCACCAGGATCATCGCCGTGGACAGCGAGATCAGGGCCAGATAGGAGGCCTTGGAGAACAACGTCAGCAGCAGGAAGAGCTGGATCATGCCGTTGGTCAGCCACAGCGCATTCGCCGGCACGCCTTGCGCGTTCTGCCGCGCGAGCCAGGCCGGCATCACACCGCCACCGGCGGGCGAGAAGAGCGATTCCGCGGCCAGCAGGGTCCAGGCCAGGAAGCCGCCGCCGACCGACACGATCAGGCCGATGTAGATCGCGATCGCGCCCCAACTGCCGACGGCCTTTTCGAGCACGCCGGCCATCGACGGGTTCTTCAAGCCGGCCAACTCGGGCTGCGTGATGAGGCCCAGCGATAGCAGCGACACCGCCATCAGCAGGGCCAGGCAGATCAGGAAGCCGATCACCGTGGCGCGGCCGACGTCTTCGCGCTTCTTGGCGCGTGCCGAATAGACACTGGCGCCTTCGATGCCGATGAAGACCCACACCGTCACCAGCATCGTGCTCTTGACCTGATCGAGCACCGAACCCAGCTTCGCGCCGCCCCAGAAATCGAGCCGGAAGGTCTGGACATTGAAGGCCAGCGCCACCAGCACGATGAACAGCAGCAGGGGCAGCAACTTGGCCGCAGTGACGACGGCATTGAGCACCGCGGCGCCCTGGATGCCGCGCAGCACCAGCGTGTGCACGGTCCACAGCACCAGCGAGGCGCCGACGATCGAGGCCAGCGTATTGCCCTCGCCAAAAGCGGGGAAGAAATAGCCCAGCGCGCCGAAGGCCGCCACCAGGTAGCCGACGTTGCCGATCCAGGCGCTGACCCAGTAGCCCCAGGCCGAGTTGAAGCCGACATAGTCGCCGGCCAGGGCCTGCGCATACGCGTAGACCCCGTTGTCGAGCGCCGGTCGGCGCAGCGACAGCATCTGGTAGGTGCGCGCCAGCATCAGCATGCCCACGCCGGTGATGGCCCAGCCGATCAGGATCGCGCCTGCTCCCGCCCCGGCGGCCATGTTCTGCGGCAGGCCGAAGATGCCGCTGCCGACGATCGAACCCACCACCAGCGCGACCAGCAGGCCCAGGCCGAGCGTGCCGGGCGCACGCGGCAGCGTTTTTGCGTCAGGCAGTGCGCTCACGGCATCGCTCCAACAAGGCAAGTGCGGCCGGCGCCGAGGAGGCCGGGTTCTGCCCGGTGATCAGCTCGCCATCGCTGACGACATGCGGCTGCCAGTCGGCCGACTTGCTGTAGCGCCCGCCCTGCGCAGCCAGCATGTCCTCGACCAGAAACGGCACCACATCGGTCAGGCCGGCGGCGCGCTCTTCACTGTTGGCGAAGCCGGTCACCGCCCTGCCCGTCACCACCGGCGCACCATCGGCAGACTTGACGTGGCGCAACACACCCGGCGCATGGCACACCGCAACCACGGGCTTGCGGGCTGCCAGCATGGTTTCAATCAGCGCTATCGACAGCTTGTCTTCGGCCAGATCCCACAGCGGGCCATGCCCGCCGGGATAGAACACGGCGTCGAAGTCGCCCGCATTCATGCCTTGCAGGGTGTGCGTGGTGGCGAGCGCCGCCCGGGCGGCCGAGTCGGCCTTGAAGCGGCGCGTGGCTGCGGTTTGCGCGTCGGCGGCATCGCTGGTGGGGTCGATCGGCGGCTGCCCCCCCAGCGGCGAGGCCAGCGTCACGGTCACGCCAGCATCCTTGAAGACGTAGTACGGCGCCGCAAACTCCTCCAGCCAGAAGCCGGTTTTCTTGCCGGTATTGCCGAGGCGGTCATGCGAGGTCAAAACCATCAGGATGTTCATGGAGGGACGGGGCTTGAGCTGCGGAGAGACACAACATAGGACCAGGCCACGCCCGTGTCCGTGCGACAGCGCACAGAAGCCGCAGCACACCGTCGCTAAGGTCAAGCCCTTACTCAGCGGAGATCCCCATGCAGCCCCTCAAGATTGCCGTCATCGTCGGGAGCCTGCGTCGCGATTCCTTCAATCGGCGCCTGGCCGAAGCCTTGGCCAAGCTCGGGGCGAACGGCTTCGCGTTCACGCAGCTGCCAATTCACGACCTGCCTCTGTACAACCAGGACGATGACGACAAGCCTGCCGAACCCGTTCTGCGCCTGAAGGCGCAGATTTCAGCGTCGCAGGGCGTGCTGTTCGTGACGCCGGAATACAACCGCTCGATCCCGGGCGTGTTGAAGAACGCCATCGACCACGCCTCGCGACCCTATGGCCAGAGCGCGTGGGCCGGCAAGCCCGCGGGCGTGATCGGTGCCTCCGTCGGGGCCATCGGCACCTCGATGGCGCAGCAGCACCTGCGCAACATCCTGGCCTACCTGGACATGCCCACACTGGGCCAGCCCGAAGCCTTCATCCACGCCAGCGCCGGCTTGTTCGACAGCGCCGGCCAGCTCAGCGAAAGCCCGAAAAAATTCCTGCAGGCCTGGATGGACCGCTACGGGGCCTGGGTCAAGCAGCATGCGGCGTGAGCGGCACTGCGCCCACCATGGCGGCCGGCCGCACCCAGGTGTCGAAATCGGCGGCACTGACCTCGCCACTTGCCAGCGCTGCATCGCGCAGCGTGGTGCCGTGCTGCTGGGCGTGTTTGGCGACGCGCGCGGCGCGGTCGTAACCGATGTGCGGCGACAGCGCCGTCACCAGCATCAGCGACTGCGCGAGCAATTCGGTCATGTGCGCGGTGTCGGCTTCGATGCCCTGCACACAGTGCGTGGCAAAGCTGTGCATCGCGTCGCGCAGCAGCGCGATGCTGTCGAGCACATCCAGCGCAATCAGGGGCTTGTAGACGTTGAGCTCGAACTGGCCCAGCCCGGCTGCGATGCCGATGGCGACGTCGTGCCCCATGACCTGGGCGCAGACCATGGTCAGCGCCTCCACCTGGGTGGGGTTGACCTTGCCCGGCATGATGGAACTGCCGGGTTCGTTTTCCGGTAGCCGCAACTCGCCGAGGCCGGCGCGTGGGCCGCTGCCCATGAGGCGGATGTCGTTGGCGATCTTGTTCAGCGCAATGGCCAGCATGCGCAACGAAGCATGCAGGCCCACCAGTGCTTCGTGTCCGGCCATGGCGGCAAACAGGTTGGGGGCCACCGTAAAGGGCAAGCCCAGGCGCGCCGCCAGCACCTGCGCCACGCGCGCGCCGAACTCGGGGTGGGTGTTCAACCCCGTGCCGACGGCCGTGCCGCCGATGGCCAGCGCCTGCACGGCCGGCAGGCTGTGACCGATGGCCGTTTCGGCCAGGGCCAGTTGCGCGTCATAGCCAGCGAACTCCTGCCCCAGCGTGACCGGTGTCGCGTCTTGCAAGTGGGTGCGGCCGACCTTCAGCAGGTCGTCAAACAGCACAGCCTTGTGCTGCAGTGCGAGCCGCAGTCCACGCAGGGATTCAAGCAACGGGCCACAGGCCAGCCTCACAGCCACATACATGGCCGTTGGGAAGACATCGTTGGACGACTGCCCCAGGTTCACGTCGTCGTTGGGGTGCACCAGCGGCGTACCATCCAGCGCACCGCCCAGGGCCAGTGTGGCCAGGTGGGCCAGCACTTCGTTCACGTTCATGTGGGTCTGCGTGCCCGAGCCGGTCTGCCACACCGAAAGCGGAAACTCGGCATCGAACTCACCGGCTGCCACACGTTCGGCGGCGGCCGCGATGGCGGCCGCCTTGGGCGCATCCAGCAGGCCCAGCGATCCGTTGACCTCGGCCGCCGCCCACTTGACCCGTGCCAACGCATGCACCATCTCCATGGGCATGCGTTGCCCGCCGATGGCAAAGAAGTGCAGGCTGCGCTGGGTCTGTGCGCCCCACAAGGCCTGCGCCGGTACTTCGATGGTGCCGAAGCTGTCGGTTTCCGTGCGGGGCGCGGGCGGCGCCGTCATTGGTAGCCGATGCCCATCACATAGTTGCGCAGCAGCGCTTCTTCGTGGTTGCCGGCCGCCAGAAGTGCTCTCAGCCCGTCGCGGGCGTTGAGTATCCCCAGCACCTTGTTGCCAGCGTCGACAACGAGCACATGGATGAGCCCCTTCTCGTGCATCGTCGCAAGCACGTCGGACAGCAAGTCCTCGGGCGCACAGGCGGCGAAGCCCTGCGTCATGACTTCGCCCGCACCGGTGGTGAAGAAGTCGACCTGACCCAAACCCAGGCGCCTGACCAGAACGGTCTCCGTGATGGTGCCCAAGGGCGCTCCTTCGGCATCGCACACCACGACGACGCTGATCTGCGCGCTCGACAACAGCGCTGCCACCTCGACCAGCAGGCTGTTCGACGTCACAGTCAGCAAGCGCGAACGGGCCATTGCTTCGATGCCGCTGACGCGCAAAGGCGCCACAGCCCGAGCCTCCGCGGCGGCCACGGGCGGGCTCTCGGGGGTGGCGGTCACGGGCACGACAGGTGTTGTGTCGTTCATCGGGTCAGTGCCACTTCAAGTTGCGCCTTGTTCATCATCGAGCGCCCCTTCAAGCCGCGCTGCCTTGCCTCATTTCGAAGCTGGAGCAGCGTTCGGCCGCCGGATCCTTGGTGCGAGCGCAGGCCGCCGCGCCGGCCGGCCGACAGGTCGTTGAGTGACGAGGCACTGGCCTCCACCGACTCGCCGTGTTGTGCGCGTTCCTTGTTGACGACGCGCGCGGCAATCTCCTCGGCCAGGGGCTCGGACCGCCCCCGTTCGAGCAGGCTGTCCTTGATGTGCATGTATTGGCGCCCGCGCTTGGCGCTCCAGGCTTTTTGAGGCATGACGGATCCTTGGGGGTCGGAGAGGGATGGTGGCTTGCAGGCCGATCACGGCAGGTGCTGCGGTTGCCACCGCTGGTTGTCGTCAATTTGCCGGCGCGCGCGCGCTCGCGCGCGCCGTGTCGGCGGCGACCGGAGCTTCCAGGTTCACCAGGGTGCCTGCGGCGGCTCCACCCAGTGCACCGGCAACGGCGCCCACCGTGCCGCCCACCACCGCACCCACGGGGCCCGCCAAAGCGGTGCCGATGGCGGCACCCGTGGCTACACCGACAATCATGCCGCCTCCCGTCAGCACCGAGCCGGCCTCGCGCTCGGCTTCCCCGGGTTCCAGTGGCAGCTGTGCGGCCGGGCTCGGGTCTTGCGACGGTATCCCGTGGCCGGGACGGGCTTGCTCGGCAAGGTCTTCGTCGGCAGGGGGGCTCTTCGGCGGGGGGCTGGCGTAAGGGGTCATGGGCTCTCCTTGGGAAGTGGGCGACGGCACGGGCACCAGGCTCTGGCGACGAACTTTTATACGGCCTCGACGCCACCAGCCGTGCCATCCTGTCGCCCGAGAGCGCGTAGGACAACATCCAGCGCGTCTTCCACCTTCGCGAGGCCTTGCGAGGGATCCACGGGCTGGCCAGTCAGGAAGAACGTCAGCGTGATCCGCGAGCCGTCAGGTTCGCCGGCGCGGCGATGTTCCTGCACTTGTTGCGCGTCGGTGCGATCGGCCATGTCGGCGTTGAAACGCGCGACAAGTGTCGATGAAAGGCGACGATCTCGACCGCATCGAGCGCACAGGCCCCGCGGGGCAGTGGGAGGCCGACGCGGCGGGCGCGGTCAGCGGTCGGCAGCAGGCGGCTCAACCGGAGTCGCGGACCCTGCGGTCGACGTCGAGACCGATCCGTCGGGCGAGATCACCTCTTCATCCAGCGCCGCCAGCACGGCTTGCGGCCTCATCGGCTGCTGCATCACGACGGCATCCGAGTCATGCCGATCCTTCACGTTGGGCAGGTCGCGCCGCAGTTCCTCGATCAGGTCGATCAGCTTGGCCGTCTTCTGCTCGATCAGCAGCGTCACCTTCAAGTCGAGGTGGTCACGTTGTTCGCCCAGCTTGGCGACGCGGTTCTGCTTGATCAGCACCAGAAGCAAATAGCTCCAGAATAAAATCCACTGAAATTCTTGTACCTCTGATAATCGGTTTACCGCCAAGGATTTCAGGATCAGCTGTTATTAAAGATGTCATGATTTGGTACTCCTTACAAAATTTCAAATTTCATCGGCGTAG
>JANNGJ010000033.1:0-4581 GCA_031403815.1 Burkholderiales bacterium
CTGTGTCGATCGGCGGTGGCAACTGGGGGCATGGAGGCGGGGTGGCGCAGAAAGGCGCGAGGAGATTATAGGAATGGCGCCGCTCAAGCACCGTCAAGGGGGCAAAGGTGTTCCCGAAACACCGCGTCTGTGCTAGACTCCGCGGTTCCGTTTCAGTGCAGATTGGCGACTGAAGCGCCGTGGCCTGGGGTGCAAGGTGCAAAAACGCACCAAGTTGCTTCCGCCACCAGTTGTCATCCCGCTTGAGCGGGAGTTTCTCGAAAGGGCTCACATGTACGCGGTCATAAAAACCGGCGGCAAGCAATACAAGGTTGTTGCCGGCGAAAAGATCAAGGTAGAACAGATTGCTGCGGATGTCGGCCAGGAAATCGTGATCGACCAGGTTCTCGCTGTGGGCAGCGGCGCTGAACTCACGGTGGGTTCGCCCCTGGTTGCAGGCGCCAGCGTCAAGGCCACGGTCCTCGCGCAAGGCAAGCACGACAAGGTGCTTATCTTCAAGATGCGGCGCCGCAAGCACTATCGCAAGTCGCAGGGTCATCGCCAGACCTACACCGAGTTGCAGATCAGCGCCGTCACGGCCTGAAACGCTGGCTCAACCACAAGAGGTAACTCAACATGGCACAGAAAAAGGGCGGCGGCTCAACGCGCAATGGCCGCGACTCTCAGCCCCAGATGCTGGGCGTCAAGGCTTTCGGGGGCCAGGCGGTATCCGCGGGCTCCATCATCGTGCGCCAACGCGGCACCAAGTTCCATGCCGGAACCAACGTCGGCATGGGCAAGGATCACACGCTCTTTGCCCTCATCGATGGCCAGGTCAAGTTCGCTGTCAAGGGCGCACTGAACCGTCAAACGGTCAACATTTATCCAGCCTGAGGTTTGCTGGCCCTGACCGCGAAGCCCCGGCCTGCCGGGGCTTCTTTGCTTCTACCATCGCACCATCATGAAATTCGTTGATGAAGCCACGATTGACGTTGCTGCGGGCGATGGCGGCGCGGGCTGCGCGAGTTTCCGGCGCGAGAAGTTCATTCCCTTTGGCGGACCGAACGGCGGCGACGGCGGACGGGGCGGGAGTATCCATGCGGTCGCGGACGTCAATCTCAATACACTGATCGACTATCGCTATGCGCGTCGCCACGAGGCCCGCAATGGCGAGGCCGGGCGCGGCTCGGACCAGTTTGGTGCTGCCGGCGACGACATTGTGTTGCGCATGCCGGTGGGCACCATCTTGACTGATGTCGAGAGTGGCCAAGTTGTCGCTGAGTTGTTGGTGCCGGGAGAGAAGCTGCTGATTTGCAAGGGCGGTGATGGTGGCTTTGGCAACCTGCACTTCAAAACCAGTACCAATCGCGCGCCTCGGCAAAAAACGCCCGGATGGCCGGGCGAGCAGAAGAAGCTCAAGCTCGAGCTGCGGGTGCTTGCCGACGTGGGCCTGCTGGGCATGCCGAATGCAGGCAAGAGCACACTGATTGCCGCGATTTCGAATGCGCGGCCGAAGATTGCGGACTACCCGTTCACGACCCTTCACCCGAACCTTGGTGTGGTGCGCGTCGCGCCGGAGCAGAGTTTCGTCGTTGCCGATATTCCGGGCTTGATCGAGGGCGCCGCCGAAGGTGCCGGCCTCGGACACCAGTTCTTGCGGCACCTGCAGCGTACGCGCCTGTTGCTGCACCTAGTGGACATGGCGCCATTCGATGAGAGCGTCGATCCGGTGGCTCAGGCCAAGGCCATCGTCAAGGAGTTGAAGAAGTACGACCCTGCGCTCCACGCCAAGCCACGCTGGCTGATCCTGAACAAGATGGACATGGTCGATTCCGACCATCGAGCGGCTTTGGTCAAGGATTTCGTCAAGCGCATGCGGTCAAAGATGCCCGTATTCGAGATCTCGGGGCTGACGCGTGAGGGGCTGGAGCCCCTGCTCAAAGCGATTTACAAGCATGTCGCGGCGAGCAAGAACGCGCCGCAGGCGCCGGTCGACCCGCGCTTCGACGGCGGGGACGCAGCTGAGGGGACGCTGGAGGCGCAGCATGGCTGAGGCGCCCAAGGCGCTGCTACGCAACGCGCGTCGCATTGTTGTCAAGGTCGGTTCGAGTCTGGTGACCAACGAGGGTCGGGGTGTCGACGCGGCAGCCATCGGTAACTGGTGTCGGCAGTTGGCCGCGCTGGCATCGCAGGGGCGCGAGGTCGTGATGGTCTCAAGCGGCGCGATCGCCGAGGGCATGAAGCGCCTGGGCTGGTCGACGCGACCGCGGGAGTTGCCAGAACTGCAAGCCGCCGCCGCTGTGGGCCAGATGGGTCTCGTGCAGATGTACGAGACCCAGTTGTCTGGCCACGGCCTGCGCAGTGCCCAGGTGCTGCTCACGCATGCCGATCTGGCAGACCGCGAGCGCTACCTGAATGCGCGCTCGACCTTGCTGACCTTGCTGGGGCTGAAGGTCATCCCTGTCATCAACGAGAACGACACCGTCGTCAACGACGAAATCAAGTTCGGCGACAACGACACGCTCGGCGCGCTGGTGGCCAACCTGATCGAGGCTGACGCCTTGGTGATCCTGACCGACCAGCGCGGCCTGTACGCGGCAGACCCGCGCGTCAATGCGGATGCCAGGTTCATCGAGGTGGCTTCTGCCGGCGACCCCGCGCTCGAACAGATGGCCGGCGGCGCAGGCTCGGCCTTGGGTCGCGGCGGCATGATCACGAAAGTCTTGGCTGCCAAACGCGCCGCCAGCAGTGGCGCCGGCACCGTCATCGCATGGGGCCGTGAGCCAGACGTGTTGTTGAGGCTGGCGGCTGGCGAGTTGATCGGCACCTCGTTGTGGGCCGCGACTCCGAAGCTGGCCGCGCGCAAGCAGTGGATGGTTGATCACTTGCAATTACGCGGGTCAGTCATGATCGATGCCGGCGCGGTGCAAAAGCTGCGTGGCGAAGGCAAGAGCCTGCTACCGGTTGGCGTGGTTGAGGTGGACGGCACGTTCGCGCGCGGCGACGTGATTGCGGTGCGCGCGTTGGGCGGCACCGAGATTGCACGCGGCTTGGCAAATTACTCGGCCGCCGAAACGCGCCTCATTGCGCGCAAGCCATCATCGCAAATCGAAGCCGCTCTGGGCTACGCCAGCGAGCCGGAGATGATCCACCGCGACAACCTGGTGCTGTCGACCTGACCAGGCCTTACTCGGCGGCCGGTTCGATGCCAGGGTTCGCGCCGTCAGGCGGTACGGCGTTGTCGCGCCACTGGCTGCGCATGCCGGTGCGCAAATAGCGGTTGTGGTGCGTCGCGCGCGGCAAAAAGCGCGCCAACTCCGTCAACGCAAGTTGGTAAACATCGCGCTTGAACTCGATCACGAACTCAAGCGGTACCCAGTAGTCATTCCAGCGCCAGGCGTCGAACTCAGGGTGGTCGGTGGCGCGCAGGTTCATGTCGCTGTCACGACCCACGAGGCGAAGCAAAAACCAGATTTGCTTCTGCCCTTTGTAGTGCCCCCTCGCGTCGCGGCGAATGTAGTGGTCTGGCACCTCATAGCGCAGCCAGTCGCGAGTGCGCGCAATGATCTGCACATGATCGGGCAGCAGCCCGACTTCTTCGTGCAGTTCGCGGAACATGGCCTGCTCGGGCGACTCGCCGTGGTTGATGCCGCCTTGCGGAAACTGCCACGAATGCGTGCGCAGCCGCTTGCCCCAAAACACCTGGTTGCGCGCGTTGAGCAGGACGATGCCGACGTTGGGCCTGAAGCCTTCACGGTCGAGCATAATCAGACCTCGATTTATTGACTGTTTTGATTATTGCACCGGCCCGGTGTGGCGCGCGAGTCCTCTGGTTCCCGCACTCGCCGCCAGCACCCGATCCGCTGCGTTTGCGGCGGCGGCAGTGTTCAGCTCAGCCGCACAGCCCACCCTCATGAAAGCTTCGCAGTTCTTCATCGCGACCCTCAAGGAGGCACCCGCCGACGCTGAGGTCGTGAGCCACCAGTTTATGCTGCGTGCCGGCCTGATCAAGCGCCTGGCCGCTGGCATCTACAGCTATATGCCGATGGGGCTGCGAGTGATCCGCAAGGTCGAGGCCATCATCCGCGAGGAGATGAATCGCGCCGGCGCGGTCGAGCTGCTGATGCCTGTCGTGCAGCCTGCCGAGCTGTGGCAAGAGAGCGGCCGCTTCCAACAGTACGGCGCGGAACTCCTGCGCGTGAAGGACCGGCATCAACGCGACTTCGTGATTCAACCGACCAGCGAAGAAGTCATCACCGACATTGCGCGCCAGGAGCTGCGCAGCTACAAGCAGTTGCCGAAAAACTTCTATCACATCCAGACCAAGTTCCGCGACGAGCGTAGGCCACGTTTCGGTTTGATGCGGGGGCGTGAGTTCACGATGAAGGATGCCTACTCCTTCGACCGTGATCCAGCGGCCGCCGCCAAGAGTTACGAGCGCATGCTCAAGGCCTATGCAGCGATCTTTGATCGCTCCGGGTTGACCTATCGCGCGGTCGCGGCCGACAGCGGTGCCATCGGCGGTGACCTCTCGCAGGAGTTTCAGGTCATCGCCGACACGGGTGAGGACGCCATCGTGTATTGCCCAACCTCGGAGTACGC
>JANNGJ010000034.1:0-3894 GCA_031403815.1 Burkholderiales bacterium
GCGGCCACCCCGCGTTCGCGGCACGCACCGACATAGGCACGCACCGACATAGGCACACACGGATAGAGGCACGCACCGCTGCAGGCACGCGCCGCTGCAGGCACGCACCAACGCAGACACGCGCCCACGCAGGTATGAAGAGAACGGCACAGGCACGAACCTGCAACGGGGACACAAGCAGCGGCGCGCTCCTACGCGATCAACCCCGATTTGGTAGCCATCGGGTCAGCGCGTGGCAAATGCTGCGGCGATGTCAGGCCCATCGAGACGTAGATGCTGGTCACGGCCTCGATGCCGATGTCGGCTGGCGTGATCCAGTGCTCGGGCACGTAGATCAGGCCGCCGCCCACGGGCACGGGAGCGGTCGGGATCAGGACGGCCAGGCAGCGCTGGCCGTTTACCAGCACAGGCACGTCACTGCCCAGCAGGGCGAGTGCCGCGCTGTTGCCCGTGGCGCTGGGGCCGCCGAAGTGGCACCACACGGCGCTCATCGAGTGCAAACCGTTGCCCTCGGCGTCGCGCTGAGCGAACAAAGCCACCATCTTGCGCAGCAGGTCATACACGCTGCGCACCAGCGGGATGCGGTTGAGCAGGCCGTTCAATGCCGCGGCCAGGCCGCGCTGCAATCGAGTTTCGACCACCAGGCCCAGGCCGAAGATCAGGGCCGCCACGATGGCCACGCCCAAGGCATAGCCCACGAGTTCGGAGCCGCCGACACCCAGGCCGATCGACACCAGCAGGCGCCCGATCGCGCTCTCTGGGCCGAGCCAACGGATCAGCACGTTGGCCGCCCAGACAAAGATCAGCACCGTGGCTGCGAGTGGCAATGCTGCCAAAGCGCCGGTGATGAAGATGCGCAATAGCGCGCGGGCGGGAGTTTTCATGGTGTCGGTGGGTGGAAAGCGGCGGCGACGGGATCATAAGCAGGCGCTTTGCGTCGCCGGTGGTCGGCGCACAGGGCCGTTCGGTGCCGCGCGCCTGCAGTTCGTCGCACGGCGCTCGCGCAGTACAGCCGCAACGACGAAAGTCACGCCATCGACACCGAACACCCCGCCCAGGAGACCACCATGAACCTCACCCACAGCCGCTTCACGATCAGCACGATGGCCGTCGCCGCCTGCGCCATGGTGGCCTTGGTGGCTGCCGAGTCGACTCAAGCCCAGACGGCCGCGCCCACCGTGCAGCGCATCGAGATCGTCGGTCAGCGCCTGGCGCCGGTACAGCAGATCGTGATCGTGGGCAAGCGCCAGGCTGCGCCCGAAGTGCAGCGTGTTGTCATCGTCGGCAAACGCCAAGCCGAGCCCGGGGTGCAGCGGGTCGTCATCGTTGGTCAGCGTCTGCGTATCGAGCCGGTTGCGTTGTCCGCGGCGACAACCAAGCCGGCAACGCTCTGAGTTTGCACGTGCGCTGGCGGGTTGCGCCCGCAGCGGCCAGCTCGGTGTTTTACTCGAACGGGTAGACGACACCCAGGCGCGCGCGCATGGCGTCGATCAACTCGACCACAGCCAGCGATTCGGCGTGCGGCAACTGCGGGCTCTCGATGAGCCCGGCGCGCACACAGCGCATCACCTCCTCGATCTCGTACTCGAAGCCGTTGACGCGGAACGGCGCATGGGCGGTGTGGGCGGCCCCGCCATCACGCTGCAAGGTCGCGGCGGTGGCTTCCCAGAAGCCGCCATGGATCAGGATGTGGCCGCGCTCGCCGACGATGCGAAAGCTGTTGTCGCCGTTGCCGAAGAAACCGCAGTGAAATTGCGACCAGCGGCCCGCCCCGAAGTCCAGCGTCACGGCGGTCTGCACATCGACACCATCGCCGCCGTGCACGCCGCGCAAGTCGAAGCCCAGCACGGGCACGCCCGGCAACACCATGCGCGAGACCGTGATGTTGTAGAGGCCGATGTCGAGCAGGGTGCCACCCGCCAGCGCCGCGCTGTAGCGACGGTCGCCGGGCTTGAACGGGCGGTCCAGGCAAAAGCTCGACTGCATCGCGCGCACGGCGCCGATCTCACCGGCTTGCAGCCAAGCTTGCACGGTGGCGTGGATCGGCAGAAAGCGCGTCCATACCGCTTCCATCAGGAACACCCGCTGGCGCTGCGCCTGTTCGATCAAGGCCCGCGTGGAGGCGGCACTCACGGTCATTGGCTTCTCGCACAGCACGGGCTTGCCGGCCGCCAGGCTGGCGCGCACTGGCTCGGGGTGGAAGGGGTGTGGCGTGGCGACATAGACCGCATGCACGTCCGGTCGCGCCAAGGCGGCGACCAGATCGGTCGTGACGAAGGGGGCCGTGCTGCCGTGCTGCCAAGCCGCGGCAAATGCCGCCGCGCGTGCCGGTTCGCGACCGATCACTGCGGCCAGACGTGTCCCGGGAATGCCGCGCAGGGCGCCGGCGAAGCGTCGGGCGATGTTGCCGGGGCCGACGACGGCCCAGCCGAACTCAGGCGACGTTGCGTTCATCGGTGACGGCCTCCTCGTCCTTCTCTTCGCCAAGGAAACCACCGCTCTGGTGGGCCCACAGCCGCGCGTAGATGCCGCCCGACGCCAATAGGCTGGCGTGGGTGCCTTCTTCGACGATGCGGCCGTGGTCCATCACCACCAGCCGGTCCATCGCGGCAATCGTCGACAGGCGGTGCGCAATCGCCACCACGGTCTTGCCTTGCATCAACTTGTACAGGCTGGCCTGGATCGCGACCTCGACTTCACTGTCGAGTGCGCTGGTGGCTTCATCGAGCAGCAGGATCGGCGCGTCCTTGAGCATCACGCGGGCGATGGCGACGCGCTGGCGCTGGCCGCCAGACAGTTTCACGCCGCGCTCGCCGACATGGGCGTCGTAGCCGCTGCGGCCCTTCGGGTCGACCAGGGTCTGCACGAACTCATGCGCCTCGGCTTTCACCGCCGCGGCCTGCATCTGCGCATCGTCGGCGTCGGGCCGGCCATAGACGATGTTGTCGCGCACCGAGCGGTGCAGCAGCGAGGTGTCTTGCGTGACCATGCCGACCTGCGCGCGCAGGCTGTCTTGCGTCACGCCGGCGATGTCCTGGCCGTCGATCAGGATGCTGCCCTGCTGGATGTCATAGAAGCGCAGCAGCAGGTTGACGACGGTGCTCTTGCCCGCGCCCGAGCGACCGACCAGGCCGATCTTCTCGCCTGGGCGGATGGTCAGCGTCATGTTGTCGATGACGCGGCGCCCGGGGTTGTAGGCGAACCCGACGTTGTCGAAACGCAGCTCGCCACGCGTCACCGCCAGGGGCCTGGCGTCGGGCCGGTCGAGCACGGTGCGCGGTTTGGCCAGTGTGGTGATGCCATCCTGCACTGTGCCGATGTGCTCGAACAGGCTGGCCATTTCCCACATCACCCAATGCGAGATGCCGTTCAGTCGAAGCGCCATCGCGGTGGCGGCGGCCACTGCGCCCACACCGACGTCGCCGCGCGTCCACAGCAGCAGGGTGACGCCGGCGGTGCCTGCAATCAGCAGCACCGACAGGATCTGGTTGGTGATCTCGAAACCGCTTACCAGGCGCATCTGGCGGTAGACGGTGCCAAGAAACTCCTGCATCGCCGAACGTGCGAACCCGGCCTCGCGCTGGGAGTGCGAAAACAGCTTGACGGTGGCGATGTTGGTGTACGCGTCGGTGATGCGCCCGGTCATCAACGAGCGCGCATCGGCCTGTGCCTGCGCCACCCGCCCCAGGCGCGGCACGAAGAAACGCATGGCCACGACGTACAGACCGAGCCAGAGCGCGAAGGGCGCCAGCGCGTGCGTGCCTTTGACGACGCTCGAGGTCACGTCCCATTGATCGTAGTTCAGGTTGCCATTATCTCCGTTCAGAAAATTGAAATCGGGATTTGCCGCCACGCCGCCGCCCGGTCCGTGCAGGACTTCGCCGATATCCCCAG
>JANNGJ010000035.1:0-3766 GCA_031403815.1 Burkholderiales bacterium
CACTCCAACCCCATGCGTCTCGCTGCGTCGACGGACCTCGTGCCTGCGATCGGAAGGCACTCGCACGCCTGGCTGCTCGCGGGCCTGCGCGAAGAAGGCCTCTGCCCTTTCCTGCCAGTCACCGGTCAAGCCGCACGTGAAGACCTCGGGGCTCATCGCAATCAGCAACTCGCCGCCCAGAGGCGGCCCCCCATCACCGTTGGCGAGCGCCGCAGCCGCCCGGCTGGTCGGCTCGCCGATCAAGGGCCCGGCGATCAGCTCGACCATCATCGACAGGGCGGCACCCTTGTGGCCACCAAACGGCAGCAAGGCGCCCGCCAGCGCCTCGGCCGCATCCAGCGTGGGCTCGCCGGCCGCGTCGATGGCCCAGCCGGGCGGCAGCGCCTTGCCGGCGCGGCCCATGAGCTCGATCTCGCCGCGGGCGACGGCGCTGGTGGCGAAGTCGAACACGAAGGGCCGCTGCCCTGCCCTGGGCCAGCCGAAGGCGATCGGGTTGGTGCCCATCAGGCGGCGGTTGCCGCCGTGCGGCGCCACGATGCACTGGCCCACCGTGAAGGCCCAGCAGGCCAGGCCGGCATCGACGAGGGGGTCGAGGTCGTGCCACAGCGCCGAGTAGTGGTAGCAGTTCGTCAGCGCGAGCGCGGCGATGCCGTTGTGCTGGGCCGCTTCGATGAGCGGGGCCACGCCCACGGCGTGGGCGGCGGGGGCGAAGCCGTTGCCGCCATCCACGCGCAAGAAGCTGCCGGCCACGCGCTCGAGCCGCGGTTGCGCGTTGGCGTTGACCCTGTCGCTGCGGATGCTGCCCACATAGCCGATCAGCCGGTAAAGGCCATGCGAGCGGCAGTCCGACGCTTCCGCCGCGGCCATGGCCCGCGCGATGGGGCCGGCCTGGTGCTCCGCCAGGCCGTTGGCCCGCAGGATGCGCATCGCGAAGGCCTCGGCCTCGGCGATGCTCATCACCGTGGTGCCGGGCGCGGCCGTCATGGGCGTGCCGTCATGGGCGCGCCCTGCCCTACTGGATGACGCCGGCGGGTGGGCCCAGCACTTCCAGGTGCGGCGTGATGCCGAGCCCCGGTGCGTCCGATGCGGTCATGAAGCCGTCCACGCGCTGCGGCGCACCGGCGGCAATCGCCACCGTGCCGTAGCTGTTGAAGTCGGTGGCGGAGAAGCAGAACTCCTCGGGTGTGGAGCGCGCAAGGTGGGCAATCGTCGCCGTCACGATGTCGCCGCCCCAGGTGTCTTCGATCGTCATCGGCGTGCCGCTGGCCACGCAGATGTCGCGCATGAGGCGTGCCTTGGTCAGGCCACCGACCTTGCTGATCTTCAGGTTGATGATGTCCATCGCATCGTCGGCCAAGGCCTTCATCAGGCTGCCGATGTCGCCTATGACCTCGTCGAGCACGAAGGGGCGCACGGTGCGTCGGCGCACCGAAAGGCACTCTTCGTAGGTGGCGCAGGGTTGTTCGATGTAGACATCCACATCGGCCACCGCAGCCGCGATGC
Organism: Burkholderiales bacterium; assembly: GCA_031403815.1. GTDB lineage: Bacteria > Pseudomonadota > Gammaproteobacteria > Burkholderiales > Burkholderiaceae_C > CADEEN01. The sequence goes on from JANNGJ010000035.1 coordinate 1,504, forward strand.
GCGCGGCCTCGGCGCGGGTCCAGCCGGTGTTGGCGTCGGCCACCAGGATGTCGCTGGCATCGAGGATGGCGCGCGTCTCGTGAATGCGCAGGATGTCGGCGTCGGCGTTGCCGCCCACCTTGAGCTGGAACTTGGTGTAGCCCTCCTTCTTGTAGCCCGCGATCTTGGCGGCCATGGCCTGCGGTGACTCTTGCGAGATGGCGCGGTACAGCGCGATCCTTTCCTGCGCTGCCCCCCCCAGCAGCTTGTAGACGGGCATGCCCGTCACCTTGCCCAGGATGTCCCAGCACGCAATGTCGATCGGCGCCTTCACATATGGGTGACCGCGCAGCACCGCGTCCATGTGGCGGTTGATGTTGCCGAGATCCAAGGGGTCGAGGCCCAGCATCTTGGGGCCCAGCTCGGCCAGGCCAGCGCGCACGCCCAGCGCGTAGGCCGGCAGATAGGCCGAGCCGAGCGGGCAGCATTCGGCATAGCCCGTGATGCCGGCATCAGTCTCGACGGCGACGACGGTGGAATCGAATACATCGACGAAATTGCCGTTGGACCAGCTGTAGCGGCCCTCGCGCAGGGGCAAGTTCACCTGCCAATACTTGATGCCTGTGATCTTCATTGCTTCGCCCAGGACGCGTACCAGTTCTTGAAGAGCCGGAGCTGGTTTCTGGCAAAGGTCTTCTGGCTTTCCGACAGCGCGTCGGTCGGGTTGAAGTGGTGTTCGTACTCCGGGTTGCCCTCGAGCAGCAACAGATACTTGAAGAACAGCACCAGATCGACACCTTCGTCGAAGGTGGAGAGCACCTTCAACGCGGCTTCGAGTTCCACTGCCTGGCGGCGCGCCGCGGTATCGCCCTTGGCGGCCTTCTGGCACAACGCGGCCAGGTGCAGCACTTCTTTTGGCAGCACGTTGCCGATGCCGGTGATGGCGCCCGTGGCACCGCAGTTGACGTAGCCGTGGAAGACTTCGGTGTCCACGCCCACCATCAGGGTCAGCGCTTCTGAGCGACCGGTGATGTGTTCCGCCGCATAGCTCATGTCTTTGGCGCTGCCGAATTCCTTGAAGCCGACCAGGTGCGGGTACTTGTCGTGCAGCGCAAAGAACAGCTCGGCCTTGGTGGCGAAGCCGTAGTACGGGCTGTTGTAGATGACTGCCGGCAGATCGACTGCGGCTTCGAGAATGCCCGCGAAATGCGCATGCTGCGCGGCGGCCGAAGACCCGCGCGACAAGACCCGCGGGATCACCATCAGGCCGGCGGCGCCGGTCTTCTTGGCATGCGCCGCCAGGGCGGCGGCGCGCATCGGGTTCTGCGCGCCGGTGCCGACGATGACGCGCAGGCCGGCACCCACCAGACCTTCCACGCCCGTCATGCGCTGCTCGTCCGTCAGCAGCGGCCAGTCGCCCATCGAGCCGCAGTAGATGACGCCCGCCATGCCGGCGGAAACCAGCTCCTTGCCCTTGCGCACGAGCGCATCGAAGTCCGGTGTGCGGTCTGCCCTGCAGGGGGTCATCAACGCGGGCATCACGCCCGAAAACACGTTCTTGCTCATGGTCGGCTCCTCAGACGATCGAAGCACCGATTTTGCGCAAGCTGGTGATCACCGGCGCCTGCGGCAACCAGATCTTGTCGAAGGCGGCAATGATGGCTTCTGTATCGGCCACCGCCACCTGGCGGATCGGAATCGGCGCCTTCTTGAAGTTCTCGATCAAGTTCGGCTCGTTGGCAGCCAGCCCATCGATCTGTTCATCCAGCGTCTCCTTGACCAGTTTGGTGATGAGATCCTTGTCGGCTGCCGGCAAGGTCTGCCAGACGCGGCCGGAGGCGATGGCGGCGAAGGGCATGAAGACGGCGTTCATCTGCAAGATGACCTTCGAGACCTTGTCGAAACGCTGGTTCCAAGAAAACTCCAGATCGGCTTCGAGCCCATCGACCTGCCCGTTGGACATGGCGTCGTACACCTGCGGCGTCGGGATCGGCGTGGGCGCAGCACCCAGCAACTGATAGAAGTCCCGATATACCGGCGTCGGGTTGATGCGCAGCTTCATGCCCTTGATGTCGGCCAGCGATTGCAGGTCCTTCGACGAGAAGATCGCGCGCATGCCGGTGATGCCCCAGCCCAGACCGATGGTGCCGGTGGTGGCGGGCAGCACGTCAAAGAGTTTGAGCACTTCGGGGTGGCGCACGAACTTCGCCACGGCTGGCGTCGAGCGCACCAGGTAGGGCGCGTTGATGGCCGCCAGGTGCGGCACGCGCGAGCCCAGCTCCGC
>JANNGJ010000036.1:0-1900 GCA_031403815.1 Burkholderiales bacterium
CGCCATCGGCAGCATTGCGCGCTACCTCGCCGCCTTCGGCTGGCAGCCCGGCCTGCCGACCCACTACCGCATCACGCCGCCGCCTTCGCTGGTCGACCGCGCCGTGCTGCTGGTGCCCGACATCCTGCCCAGCTTCAGCGCCGCACAACTCGCCGAGCGCGGCGCCGACCTGGCGCCCGAAGGCCGCGCGCATGCTGGCCTGCTGGCCTTGGTCGAACTGCACAACGGCGGCGCTGCGCCAAGTTATGTCGCCGGCACCAGCAATTTCTATGCGCTGACGCGCTACAACTGGTCGAGCTACTACGCGCTGGCGGTGATCGATCTCGGCAGCGAAGTGGCGAAGGCCGTGGCGGGGATGGCCGCGCTGGCCGCGCCGCCGAGCGCCCCTGCTGCGCCTGCCACCAGCCTCGGCGTGGCGCCCGCATGGCGGCTGATGGCGCGCCACGGCGAGTGCAGCGAGCTCGATGTCCTGCGAGTCAAGGTCACCGATCTGGCTGAGATCACCGACCCGCAGGCCTTCGTCCAGCGGATGCGCGAGCGCGGCCATGCGGCCGGCGCCGAGGTCTTCCCAGGCACCGAGGGCCGCGCCGTTGCCGTCAAGGTGCCGGCACTCGAACTCGACCTGGTCTTCGCGACGCGAGCGCTTTGCCAGCAGACTGCAGGCCCGTAATGCCGGGGCGTGTCAAGCCGACCTACGCCCACCCAATCGACGCCGCTATGACATCGCCCAACCCACTCTCAAGACTGGCGCGCTTGGCCGTCATGCTGCTGGTGCCGACCATGGCCTGCTTCGGCTACTACACCCTTGACGGGCTCGAACCGAGCCGCAGCGCCTGGGCGATCCCCGCCGTGCTGGCCTACCCGACGGCCCTGGTTGGCCTGCTCGGGCTGGTGTCCACCCTGCGCACGCCGAGTCCCTCATGCACGCGCTTTGTGCTTTGGTCGCTGTGCCTGGTGATCCCTGTCGCCTTGCTACTTTGGCTGCGCAGCTGAGCGCGCGTTCTGATCACGTCACCCGCGCGCGCAGCCAGTCCGGCAACGGTGCTGACTTCTGCGCCATGAAGTCGGTCCAGACCATGGTCGCACCACCGTCGGCATGGACCACACCCGGCATGTCGGTGCGCTCCATCGTGATGAACGTGTCGAAGCTTGAGCGCCCAGGGTTCGCGACATAGTGCTTGGCCAGCACTTCACCCGGGAACTCCAACTGGCGGATGAAGTTGCAGAAGGCGTTGACGATCACCGGTCCCTCGCCGTTCGGGTTGGGCGGCGCGCCGATGGCGAACAGCCACTCCAGGCGCACCACCTCCATGTAGCGAAAGTAGATCGTGTTGTTGGCATGGCCCATCGCATCCATGTCGCCCCAGCGGATGGGGATCACCATCTGGTGAGTCAGCTTCTTCTCGGCTGGCAGTTCGAAGCGCATGGCCGCCTACTTTGTCTCAATGCCAAGATCGTGTGCCATGCGCAGCACCAGCGCGCGCAGATCAGCCACTTCATCGGCCAGGCGGGTCTGCTCGGCCTTCAGCGCGGCCAGTTCCCCGGCGCTGACGCCGAGCGCAAACTCGCCGCCACCGACGCCCGCCGCTGCCGGCTGCGCCACCTCGCCACACAGCAGATGGGCCCAGCGCGCTTCGCGCGCGCCAGGCGCACGTGCCAGCTTCTGCACCCGCGGCGGAAAGCGTTCGGCCAGGCCGTCCAGGCAAGCCTCGACGGCGGCGATGTCGATGAAGCGGTGCAGGCGCTCGCAGTTCAGGCGCAACTCGGCGGCGGTTTGCGGGCCGCGCAGCATCAGCACCGCGAGCACCGCCTCGGCCGCAGCCGAGACGCCCTGCACGCGGCCCAGGTTGTGCTCGAACTTGAGCACCCGGCTGCTGCTGCCCTCGAACACCAGGCTCAG